>NZ_MVQM01000001.1:0-2550 GCF_002067195.1 Pelotomaculum sp. PtaB.Bin117
ATTCCCGTGTTGGTCTACCATAATTTTTCACGGGAAAATATTTGTGACCGCAACAGGGATTTAACGTCCGGAGCGAGTTTCGCGGGGGAGATGGAATATCTGCACGACAACGGTTATCATGTCATCCCTCTCAAAATTTTAATAAATCATATGCAGTACGGTGAGAGCCTGCCGGAAAAAGCAATTGTGATTACTTTTGACGACGGGTATGAAGGAGATTATACCGTAGCCTACCCGATCCTGAAGAAATATAATATCCCGGTTACGATTTTCTTGATTGCCAATAAGGATCAGTACTTTGGCCCGGAAGCGCCTCCCATGCTAAGCTGGGATGAGATGAGGGAAATGGAAGGCAGCGGCCTGGTCGATATCCAGGCGCATACATTTGACTTGCATTATAAAGCTTATACCGGCCGGGACAGAATCCGGCGGGAACCGGCGGCGGTTGCCAGGGCGTATCTTCCGGACCTGCAAAGGCGGGAGACGGAGGAAGAATTTGCCGGTAAATTATATAATGACTTTTTGCAAGCGCGTACTACCATTGAGAAAAATTTAAACAAGCAGGTTGATACCTTGGCCTGGCCTTTCGGGGCGTATAATCAGACATCCCTCCGCATAGCCCGTCAAGCCGGCTTTAAATATTTTGCCACTATGAAGCGGGGAATGAACGAACGGGGCGACAGCGTCCAGGTTATCCGCAGGATCAGCGAGGACGACAACATCCGGCTGGAGCAATTTGCGAAATTTGTTGAGCCGGATTATTCCTATATAAGGCAGCTCAGGCAGGTGACTTTCAGGTACCTGAACCGTTTAGCCGAATTTTTCAATTAACAAAAAGCCGGCGGATTTTATTTAAGCGTTATATGCGATATTATGGTCCTGTTTTGCAGGAAGTGCGGTTGGTCCTATAGAATTTTATAGTCGGGAGATTATGCAATTTCAGGAGGTTGGCGTAATATGAGGATAATCTTGTCGCTTTTTATTGCCGCCAGTTTTCTTTTCGCGGCGGCAGCAAGCGCTATCGCAGGTGAACTGCCGGAACAGGGTTCTTTTTTCAGTGTCCTGGAACGGCAGACAGAAACAATCAGTGAAGGCGTATCTCTTTTATCTTACTCGCTGACCTTGGATGGTCAGCCGGTCAGGCTGTCGGTTTTACAAGCGGACTTAAGCAATCCTTACGTTAAAATGGAGGTCCTGGTCGGGGCCGACGGGACGATGGAAAAAACCCAGTCCGCGAGTAAAATGGCTGAACGCGCCGGAGCCGTGGCCGCTGTCAACGGCGGCTTTTTTATCATGGCTCAGGGGAAGCCGCTGGGGACAATCATCCAGGATGGGGAACTGGTGTCCAGTCCGATTATGCGCGGCGACATGCCGGTTTTTGCGCTGGGTATGGACAAACATCCGCTGATGGACTTTTTTAAGTTCAATGGGGAGGTGAAAGCCGGCAACGGATCGGCTTTTCCTCTTTTTGGCGTTAATAAGCTGCTGTATAACCTGGAAGACGGCGGAATTTCCGACACTAACCAGCTGACCCTGTACAACCGGAACTGGGGGCCGTTAAGCCGGGGCGGCTGCGATGAACTGCCCGGCGCGATAGAGACAGTGGTAGAAAACGGTACCGTTGTAAAACAGGTCCAAGCCGCCGCGCCGTTGCCGATTCCCGCCAACGGTTATATTCTCTGGGGTCATGGCGCCGCCGCGGAGTTTATGTCTAAAAACATGCCGGTTGGCTCCCGGGTGGCAGTGAGCTACCAAACCACCCCGGCTTTTGAAAAAATAAAATTGTCCACAGGCAGCAACAGCTTTCTGGTACAGCAGGGAAAGGTAGCAGAATTTCAGGAAGACCTTAAAGGTAAAAATTCCCGTACGGCAGTGGCGTCTTCTGATAATGGAAGGTTCCTTTATCTTATCTCTGTGGAAAAAAGCGGCCAGAGCGCCGGTGTGGAACAGGAAGAGCTGGCGGAGCTGCTGGTGGCGATGGGTGCCGACACAGCCCTGAACCTGGACGGCGGCGGCTCAACAACCATGGTGGCGAAGCACCTTGGCGACACCGGCTTGTCTAATATTGTCCAGCCTGAAGAAGGCTGGCAAAGGCCGGTTACCGACAGTCTGGGGATATTTAACACAGCTCCGCACGGCCAGCCCGCGGGAATGATTATAAGCGGCCCGGACCAGGTCCTGGCCGCCACAGGCGGCAATTATACAGTAAAGGGCTACGATACCCACTATTACCCGTGGAGCCCGCAAAGCCTCAGCTGGCGCGTCAGCGGGGGAGGCGGCATTGACAATGGTGTTTATATTGCCGGCAGCGGCGGGGACGTGGTGATTGAGGCCTACTCCGGCGGCGTGAAAGGAACAAAAAAAGTACACGTAGTGGGCGCCGGTGAGATCAAGGCTTTACATGTGGAGCCATCAGTAATAAAAAACCAGAACGGTCAGGCTGTGCCCCTGTCCTTTTCCGTTGAGACTCTGGACGGGCGGGCAATTCCGCTGGAGGCCCGCTATGTCACCATCAACACTACCGCCGGGACAGTGAAGGACGGTGTATTT
>NZ_MVQM01000002.1:0-3929 GCF_002067195.1 Pelotomaculum sp. PtaB.Bin117
GGAGCCGTGGTCCAACCACGAAAGTATGAGCGACGAAAAGAAAGCGTTTTATGAATACCACGGCTGCCTGATGGAGCCGTGGGACGGTCCCGCGTCCATTGCTTTCACCGACGGCGCGATCATCGGCGCCGTGCTTGACCGGAACGGTCTGCGGCCCTCGCGCTATTACGTTACCAAAGATGACCTTATTGTTTTGGCTTCGGAAGTCGGCGTGCTCGATATCCCGCCGGAGGATGTAATCCTGAAAGAACGGCTGCGTCCCGGGCGCATGTTGCTTGTCGACACGGAAGAAGGCCGCATTATCAGTGATGAAGAGCTAAAAACAAGCATGGTGAAGGAGTATCCTTACCGGAAGTGGCTGGACGAGTACCTGGTGAGCCTTGAACAATTGCCGGAGGCTCCGCATGTGCCGGAACCGGACTTTGAGACGGTGCTCAAGCGGCAGCAGGCTTTTGGTTATACTTATGAGGATCTTTCTAAAGTGCTGGAGCGCATGGCCAGAGACGGGGTTGAGCCGGTGGGAGCAATGGGTCATGATGTCCCGCTGGCGGTATTATCGGATAAGCCGCAGCTTTTGTACAATTATTTTAAGCAATTGTTTGCCCAGGTGACCAACCCGCCGATTGACTCCATTCGCGAGGAGATTATTTTCGCTGTCGAGACCACCATTGGCACTGAGAAGAACCTGATCAAACCGGAACCCGATAGTTGCCGCCGGATTAGGCTGAAAGCGCCGGTTCTGACCAATGAAGAACTGGCAAGAATCCGGCACCTGAAGATGGACGGATTTAAAACGGTAACCTTGCCCATTTTGTTCAAGGTGGCGGAAGGAAGCCGGGGCATGGAAAAGGCGCTGGAAGACCTTTTCAGTGAGGCTGGCCGGGCTATAGCCGGCGGCGCCAATCTGCTGATTTTGTCCGACCGGGGTGTGGACGCTGAAAACGCGCCCATTCCAGCCTTGCTTGCCGTATCGGGGCTGCATCACCACCTGATCCGGGAGGGAACCAGGAACAGGGTCAGCCTTTTGCTTGAATCGGGGGAGCCGCGTGAAACACATCACTTGGCGGTGCTGCTGGGCTACGGCGCAAGCGCCGTCAATCCATATCTGGCTTTTGAAACGCTGGAAGACATGTGCCGTCAGGGGATGCTGGACGGTATAACACCCAAGGAAGCGTTGAAGAATTACATCAAGGCTGCTATCAAGGGTGTGGTCAAGGTAGCGTCCAAGATGGGTATTTCCACGATCCAGAGCTATTGCGGAGCCCAGATTTTTGAGGCCGTCGGGATTGACCGGTCTGTAATCGACAAATATTTTACCTGGACGGCTTCCCGTGTGGGCGGAGTCGGGCTGGCTGAGATCGCCGGTGAGGCGGCGCTCCGCCACCGGAAGGCCTTCTCGCCCGGCTGCGACGGCACGCTGGAGCCAGGCTCCGTTTACCAGTGGCGGCATGACGGCGAGGAGCATATGTTCAATCCGGAGACTATCGCATTGCTGCAGCAGGCCTGCCGCAATGGTGACTTTCAACTATTCAAGCAGTACTCGGCGCTGGTCGACGGCCAAAAAAACGCGTTGCGCAAGTATTTGGACTTTAAAAAAGACCGGACGCCCGTGCCGATAGAGGAAGTCGAACCGGTGGAGTCCATCTGCCGGCGCTTCAAGACGGGGGCCATGTCTTTTGGTTCAATCAGCAAGGAAGCCCACGAAACCATGGCTATCGCCATGAACCGCGTTGGGGGCAAGAGCAACACGGGCGAGGGCGGGGAAGATCCGGCCCGCTTCAAACCCCTGCCAAACGGCGATTCCCTGCGCAGCGCCATCAAGCAGGTGGCCTCGGGCAGATTCGGCGTTACCAGTGAATACCTGGTCAACGCGGATGAAATCCAGATCAAGATGGCCCAGGGGGCAAAACCCGGTGAGGGCGGCCAGCTTCCGGGGCGCAAGGTATATCCCTGGATTGGCAAGGTCAGGGGGACCACGGCCGGGGTAGGCTTAATTTCACCTCCGCCGCACCATGATATTTATTCGATTGAAGACCTGGCTGAATTGATTCACGACTTAAAGAACGCCAACCCAGGGGCCAGGATCAACGTTAAGCTTGTTTCGGAAGTTGGCGTGGGCACAATTGCCGCGGGGGTGTCCAAGGGACGGGCTGATGTTGTTTTGATCAGCGGCTATGACGGCGGCACGGGGGCTTCACCCAGGACGAGCACCACCCATGCCGGCCTGCCCTGGGAACTGGGTTTGGCCGAGACTCATCAAACACTGGTGCTGAATAATTTACGCGACAGAATTATTGTGGAAACGGACGGCAAGCTGATGACCGGCCGCGACGTGGTGATCGCCACGCTGCTCGGCGCCGAGGAATACGGATTTGCCACGGCTCCGCTGGTTGTCATGGGCTGTATCATGATGCGGGTTTGCAACCTGGATACCTGCCCGGTGGGCGTGGCGACGCAGAACCCGGAACTGCGCAAGAATTTCAAGGGCGAACCGCGGCATGTAGTCAACTTGATGCGGTTCATCGCCCGGGAAATACGGGAAATCATGGCGGAACTCGGTTTCCGGACAGTTAACGAAATGGTTGGCCGCACTGATGTGTTGGAGCTAAAGAAAGATATTGATCATTGGAAGGCAAAAGGACTGGACCTGTCAGCCCTGCTCTGGCGGCCTGATGTCCCGGAAAACGTCGGCAGGTACTGCCGGACTGAGCAATATCACGGGTTGGAGAAATCTCTGGACAGGCAGGAGCTGTTAAAGAGATGCGGGCCGGCCTTGGAGCGCGGGGAGCCGGTTGAGGCCAGGCTGCCTATTCTAAACACCAACCGGGTGGTAGGCACCATTTTGGGCCATGAAGTAACCAAACGCTACGGCGGGGAAGGCCTGCCCGAGGATACAATCCGTCTTTACTTTGATGGTTCCGCCGGGCAAAGTTTTGGCGCTTTTGTTTCCAAGGGGATTACGCTCACCCTTGAAGGAGACGCCAACGATTACTACGGCAAGGGCCTTTCAGGCGGCAAGCTGATTGTTTTCCCGCCGGCTAAAGCGACCTTCGTGCCGGAAGAAAATATTGTTGTCGGCAATGTGGCCTTTTACGGCGCGACATCAGGGGAGGCTTACATCCGGGGCGTGGCCGGGGAAAGATTCTGCGTCAGGAACAGCGGTGTGAATGCTGTTGTGGAAGGGGTAGGCGACCACGGATGTGAATATATGACCGGCGGCCGTGTGGTCGTGCTTGGTATGACCGGCAGGAACTTCGCGGCCGGCATGTCGGGCGGGATTGCCTATGTGCTTGACGAAGACGGGACGTTCCCGGATCGCTGCAACTACGAGATGGTAACTATCGAAACTCTTGAAAATGCCGGCGAAATTGCCGAGGTTAAAGAAATGATTCATAAGCATTTGATCTATACCCGAAGTGAAAAGGCCCGGGTGGTTCTGGACAAATGGGAGGAAATGCTGCCGAAATTTGTAAAGGTTATTCCGAAAGATTACAAGCGTATGCTCGCAGCAATTGACCGGGCGCATGAGATGGGCCTTGGCGGTGATGAAGCCATTATGGTCGCCTTTGAAGAAAATCTGAAAGACGTGTCTCGGGTCAGCGGGAACTAACCGATGAGGAGGAAGTACCATGGGTAAGCCGACAGGATTTATGGAATATCAAAGGGAACTCCCGGCCGACCGTGCTCCATTGGAGCGCATAAACGACTGGGGCGAATTTCACCACCCTTTTTCGGAGGAAAAATTAAAGACTCAGGGATCGCGCTGCATGGGTTGCGGCACACCCTTCTGCCACAGCGGAACCGTGATCAGCGGCATGATTTCAGGTTGTCCCAACCATAACCTGATCCCCGAGTGGAATGACCTGGTGTCCCGGGGCCTGTGGAAAGAGGCGTTGACACGCCTGTTGAAAACGAATAACTTTCCGGAG
>NZ_MVQM01000003.1:0-6115 GCF_002067195.1 Pelotomaculum sp. PtaB.Bin117
CCGGACACAACCTCCACCCGAAAATTGAGGCAGTGTTGAAGAATTACCTGGAAAGTGACAGCGATATGTATAACCAGCATGTCCTGCTCGGTGATCTGGCGGGTGATTTTATTCCCGTTACGCAGTTAAGATCGATTAACCGGATGAATTTTGGGAACACCTTGTCCATATCACGCTTTACTGTTAAAGAAAACACGTTTGATTACTTTCGCTTTCTCGCATATTTGATCCGTGCTGGCGGTTGTGCCGGCTGGGTTATTTTGTTTGACGAATTCGAACAGTTGATGTACCTCGGCATTATGGCGCGCGCCAACGCTTATTTAAACGCCGCCCGCTTCATGTCGCCTTCTTTTGGGATGACCGCCGCTTACACTGTTTTTTCTGCCTCATCCAATCTCTGGTCGGAATTAATCTGGAGGCAGAAAAACAGCGATTACGACACTGTGCCGCAAAAGCTGGCGGCTAAGGAGAGGCAGCATGAAATTCCCACGGTGAGGGAGGTCTTAGGCAGCTTTTTGAAAGACAACCTCTTTCTGGATAAGCTCTCCACCTTTGATGTCAACCGCATGCTGTGGTCGGTCCGTGAATATCACGCGCAGGCCTATGACTGGCCGGCGCCGGTTGACATTGACCGGGTTGCCGCCAGCCTGGCGGGGGATAAACCACTGCGCACCGCGATCAGGTCTATGGTTGAATATCTGGATCTCCAGTATCTTTACGATGAGCAGCCGGATATCAAGGCGGGAATGCCTGAAGAAATCCTGCCAGTCAAGCCGGCAGGTGATGAAGATAAGCTAGAACCGGCCATACCGGAAGGTTAAGACGTATTTATTGGCGGGAGATGTCTACTTGGGCGCTGCTGGAATAATTTCCGAATTCAACAATGCGCTTGCTGAAGAAGTAGCTTATTTGCAGCGTGAGGGGGGACGCCCCCTGCTGATTATCGATGGGGTCTTGGTCGACCGCGGAGAGAATGGATTTTTATACATCTTTGAGCTGGAAATAGAGGCGTTTCTTCTTGATGGCACGCCGGTGCGTGTGGAAACCGGCCTGCGCGAGACACGGGGTGAAGTAATATCCATACGGGGTTCTGAGTTGACGCTGGCGCTGCATGAAAATATCGGCGACTTTGTGGAACGGGCTGATGTTTTCTGTGAGCCATGGTTTTTATTATCCGCTTTACAGGAGCGGCTGGACGAGACGCCGGAAAGAAACCTGGAGATGGCCATGCGGGTGATGGAGAAGGTGCCTGCCTTCCCCCGCCGGTTTTTTCCTCCTGCCAAGGCAGCTATGGCTCAGGAAGATGCCGTGCGCCTGGCCGGGAGCAGGGATGTCACGTTTATCTGGGGCCCTCCGGGCACAGGCAAGACTGAGACCGTCGCTCGCATAGCGGACCTTTTTTTCAAGCAGGGCTGGCGGGTGCTGGTTGTTTCACATGCCAATATAGCCGTGGACGGCGCGGTATTACGCATAGCAGCGAGGCTGAAGAAACCGGCGGCATCCGGCTTGATTGCACGTTACGGCTGGGCCAGGCTGCCGGCGCTGCGGCAAAGCGGCCTCCTGGCTTTCAGCCAGGCTGCCGCCCGCTGCCCGGACCAGTGGGTCCGGCGAAAAAAACTGGATGCCGAACGCAGCGCTTTACTGGCCGACTTGCGCGCTGGCCGGAAGCCCGGCAGCCGGCTCAGTGAAGTGGAGCATCAATTGCGTGAATTGAGCAAAGCGCTGAAAGAAGCGGCAGTCTCGGTGGCCGGCGCGGCCCGTGTACTTGGCTGTACCCTGGCTACGGCTGCGTTAGATCCGGTGATCTATCAAGGTCACTTTGACGCTGTATTGCTTGATGAGGCCAGCATGGCTTACGTCCCGCAGGTTTTTTTTGCCGCTTCCCTGGCCCGCAAGAAAATGGTGGTGAGCGGTGATTTCCGCCAACTGGCGCCAATTGCCCTGGCTGGCACGGAAGGGGTTGAACGCTGGTTAAGGCGGGACATTTTCGAGCAAACCGGAATTGCCGAGGCCTTTGACGCGGGAAATCTGCCTGATGTCGCTGTTTTGCGTCTCCAGCGGCGGATGCATCCGGCTGTAGCCGGTTTTGTCAACGACACTGTGTACGGCGGCCAGCTTTACAATGCCCCGGAGACAACCCGGCGGGCCGATTTGGCCGCGGCGGCTCCCTGCCCGGGGGCGGCTCTGACGCTGGTTGATGTAAGTGACCTGAATGCCCTTTGCTACCGGCACGCTCTTTCCCGTTTCAATCCTTTTTCCGCTTTCCTGGCCCTGACCCTGGCCAAGCAGATCAGGCTAAACGGCCTTACAGTAGGCTTGCTCACACCTTACGCGGCCCAGGCCAGACTCTTGAATGCGCTGGCAGCCGGCCTGCTTGGGGCAGCCGGCGCCCGTTCTGAGGCGGCAGGTTTGGTAGCCGCCACCATCCACCGCTTTCAAGGCGCGGAACAGGACGCGGTAGTGCTGGACCTGGTGGATGCTTTTCCCCAGCGCGCTCCCGGCGGTCTCCTGGCCCGGCGGGAAGGAAATGCCGGAAAACGGCTGTTGAATGTGGCCGTCACCAGGGCTAGGGGCAAGCTTTTCGTGCTGGCCCACCGGGTATTTCTGGAGAGCCGGCTGGCCGGCGACTCCGCAGTGCTGGAACTATTTCGTTTTATCGGACAAAATGGCCGGGTCATTAAAAGCAGGGAACTTCTCAGTGAACTGCCTGACCATATTGGCGGAGAGAACCTGGCGCTCGACTGGTATGCTGAGCGCTGGCCGGCTATGAAGGCCTGGCAGACTGATATGAGACAGGCTGCGGTGGTCCAAATGGATTGGCCGGTTGCCGCCGGCCCGCCGGAGCGGCTCGTGGCCGGCGCGCTGCGGGAGGCGCTGGCCGGCGGTGCCCGTGTTTCAATGCGCGCCGGGTTGCCGTCAACCTTTCCCCCGGATTTGCGGCCCTATACCGTGAAACGCTCTGCCGTTTGGAGCCCGGTTACTGCAACTGCCGGGAATTGCTTGTGGTACGGCTGCCCCTGGCCGGGCGACGGCCGGGTGGACCGCTTCAGTGTACGGGTGAGTGGCGAGAGGGTATGCCGTACGTTAATGTACCTTTTAGAGATGGAACTGAGGAAGGGATTCTTCCAGGGGCGTTATGCCGGATTGAAAGCATATGTGGAGAACCGGCTTACTTGTTCCTTCTGCGGTAACCCGCTGACCGTGCGCGCAGGAACGACCGGCGGCTATTTCCTCGGCTGCACCGCCTACCCGCGCTGTGAGCAGCCGGTTCAAAAGCTGACACTGGAAATACTGGATGATTACCTTGCCGCTGCCGGGCTGACTTGTCCGGCCGGTCACCTCTTAAAGGCAGTCAATGCAGCGCGCGGGCCGCTGGTTGTCTGCTCGCACAGTCCAGCCTGCCGTTGTGTCTTTCAGGTGAAAGACTTGCTGTAAAAAGAGTAACTACTTTGTAGTCAGTATTCGGGAACCAAGAGTTATTATCCTAAGATACGATATTCTGACTCCTACTCCCTGAATACCTGCCGGATTGTATTATGTATATATTATTTAATAATATAGTGTTCCATTTCACAATTATGTATAATTAAGTATACCTATCGGAAGTGGGTTTTGATTGCCCGATGGCTGTAACGCTATTTATATTTATGGGAGAGTGATGCTATGAAGAATTATCAACTGGAAGATTTTGAAGAACAATTCCTTAATCAGTTAAGTAACATAACTGAAAAAAACAACTTGATCAATCCCGATTTATTTAGCAAATACAACGTAAAACGCGGGCTCCGTGATCAAGATGGCAAGGGTGTGCTTGTCGGCCTGACAGAGATCGGTGAAGTACATGCCTATATAATTGACGAAAATGAGACTATACCTGTTCCTGGCAGATTAATTTACAGGGGGATCGATATAAGCGACATAGTGGATGGTTTTCTTAAAGACGGCCGCTTTGGTTTTGAAGAGACTTGTTATTTGTTGCTTTTTGGCGAACTCCCCGACGAAAAAACTCTTGCTGGTTTCGAGCAGCTTCTTGCCGAATACCGAAAGCTGCCGGATGATTTTGTCCGCGACATGATTTTGAAAGCGCCGAGCAAGGACATGATGAACGTTTTGGCTAGGAGCGTACTCGCCTTATATAGCTTTGATGATAATGCCGATGACACTTCCATTAATAATGTATTGAAACAATGCATCAGGCTGATTGCCTGTTTCCCGCTGCTTGCGGTTTATGGCTATCAGGCTTATTCTCATTACCATGGAAACAATAGCCTTTATATACACAGTCCGAGACCGGATTTCAGCACCGCCGAAAATGTCCTGCACATGCTTAGGCCGGACAGTAAATTTACAAGACTCGAGGCCACCCTGCTCGATCTTGCTCTGGTGCTTCATGCGGAGCATGGCGGGGGTAATAATTCATCCTTTGTGACGCATGTCGTGACATCATCCGGTTCGGACACGTACTCGGCAATTGCCGCCGCGCTGGGATCGCTTAAAGGGCCCAGGCATGGAGGCGCCAACATTAAGGTTTACCAAATGTTTGAGGATATGAAGCAGAACATAAGGGATTTCGGTGATGATGAAGGAATTGAAAACTATCTTGTTAAGTTAGTGAATAAGCAAGCCTTTGATCGTTCGGGTCTAATCTATGGCATAGGACATGCTGTTTATTCGATATCTGATCCAAGAACCGTTATTTTCAAGGAGCATATTGCCCGGCTTGCCAAGGAGAAGGGCTTGGAAGACGAATATAATCTCTATTTAAAAGTTGAAGAGAAGGCCCCTGAAATAATCGGGGAATACCGTAAGATGTATAAGGGGGTAAGTGCGAATGTTGATTTTTATTCAGGCTTTGTTTATAGAATGCTAGATATTCCCATCGAATTATTCACTCCTATATTTGCTGTTTCCAGGATAGCCGGCTGGAGCGCCCATCGGATTGAAGAAATCGTTAATTCCGGAAAAATCATCAGGCCGGCGTACAAGAGCGTCTCCAAGCGGCGTAAATACATCCCGATGGACGGGCGGAAGGGTGTTTAATCTAGCATAACCTTTTATTCGCTTCCCTTTTATGCTGAAGAATTGGATTGAAAGAACGGAAAAAACGTTTTGAGTTCGGCAGATTTTTTAACAAAAATTATTAAAAAAAGAACTGTCTTCCGAATTAAACGGGAGCCAGTTCTTTTTTGCCCTGTTTACTCTATATTGTCCAGTATTGGAACTTGGCTATTCTGCCGGCATGTTTTCACGCCGGTACTAGTTCTGTGCCTATATTTAGCGATTAATATTACATCTGCCGGGCATACTCCACAGCATTTTTAAAGACAGCCAGGCCATGAGGCACGGTATCTCCCGGCATTCTGCGCCAGTTCGGGTGCTGGGTTTTTTCCACGTACCGCTCCGGGTGGGGCATCATGCCCATTATTCTGCCCGTTGAGTCGCAAATCCCCGCGATGGCGTTTAACGAGCCGTTCGGGTTGGCCGGGTAAAGCGCGGTCGGCCTGCCGTCGGCGCCGGCGTACCGGAATACCACCTGGCCGCCGTTTTTTATTTTGGCAATAACAGACGGGTCCGCATAAAACTTGCCTTCGCCATGGGCTACCTGAATTTCTATCAGCGAACCCTCCATCCCGCGGGTAAAAACGCAGTGGCTGGGTTCAACCAGCAGCCTGATCCAGCGGCATTCAAAGTGCCCGCTGTCATTGGCCGTCAGGGTGGCTTCAATGTTACCCAGGTGCTGGTCCGGGAGCAGTCCGGTGCGCACCAGCACCTGAAATCCGTTGCATATGCCGAGCATTAGTTTACCGGAGTCGACAAACTCGTTTAATTGCTCTTTCAGGAAGGAAGTTAGCTCCACCGCTAGGACTTTACCCGAGTGGACATCGTCACCGTAGGAAAAGCCGCCTGGCAAGGCCAGGATTTGATAATCAGCCAACCGCGCTTCTTTGCTTCTTAGCTGGTTGACATGCACCATTTGGCTTTCCGCCCCGGCTTTGGCAAAGGCGTAAAAGATTTCCTCGTCGCAGTTGATCCCGTCCGTTCTTAAAACACATACACGCGGCTTTTTCACTGCCGGAACACCTCCTTCATCGGCTGCCGCCAGGCTGCTTTCAGC
>NZ_MVQM01000004.1:0-6513 GCF_002067195.1 Pelotomaculum sp. PtaB.Bin117
TCTTTGCCATGCCCATTTTTAGGAATGTCGTGAAAAGGACAGTCTTTTTAGCCTGGCATGCCAGAATTTCCAGTTGCTTTATTCCAGATTTAATGATTCCTCCCATCTAATGCCGAGAGCCTATTTAGTATTCATGTTGCTTGCTCTTTTGTGATCAATATCATTAAAAGTAAATATCAGCCGAACGGGTTTCGTCAGATTACCGGCCGTCTTGCCAGAACTGTTGACTATTTTTATGTCCACTGCTTTTGTCACAAAATATTCTTCTGTAGGAAGTATTTTTTTGCTATCTGTTGCTTCTACTTTAACTTCGTAAGTTTTATCACTGGCTTTAGGTGGCGCCTCGAAGCGAAAACCAAGTTCTTCATTTGATAAAGTTGCCGGTAACTGCCCTATAGTAGTAGTTGAGACAGCCCAGCATGTTCCGCCCGTAAATAAAAATGCTGATAATATTAAAACCAATAAAACCATCTTCATACGTTTCATCATTTTTCTCCCCCTCCTGGAATTTAACAAACTGGCTACTCGACAATAATGATTTACCAATGGATAATTATGCAAATAAAGTGATTAAATCCTTTAAAACATATGACACCCCCTTTAGTTTAAAAAGTATTACCTTCGAACCAGCCCGAGGCTTGTCTACGCAAACCAAGCAAAATCTCTTTTTGACATTGTAACTTATAAAGCATTCATTGCTATTTTTTTTGGATAAAAAAGAGGAACCCTCGCCAGCCTAGTGAATAGTAATAAGGAGTTGTCATATTTAAGGAAACTCCTCTTAAACTTAATAGAAGGGCCGTACTGTTAAGTGAGGAGGGAAAATATTGAATAATGGCGGAGCTATCGGTCTGTTTGATTCGGGAATCGGCGGCCTGACGGTCTTCAGGGAAGTTAACAGAATTCTCCCTAATGAATCAGTCGTTTACTATGGCGATACGGCGCACGTGCCGTATGGTTCACGCAGCTTTGAGGAATTAATATATTTTGCCGGCAGGATTGTGGCCTATTTAGTGGAACAAAAGATCAAGTATGTCATTTTTGCCTGCAATACCAGTTCGGCCTTGTCTTTGCCTGTTTTAAAAAAGATTTACTCTCTGCCGATGATGGGTCTGGTCCAACCCGGCGCCGCTGAAGCGCTGCGGCTTACCCGTAACCGGAAGGCCGGTGTCATTGCCACTGAGGTCACAATCAAGACCAGAGCTTATGAAAAAGCCCTAAAAGCGCTTGACGGTAATGTTGAGGTCGTCAGCCTGGCTGCGCCGCTTCTTGTCCCCCTGGTTGAGACAGGGGACCCTAATACGCAACCAGCCGCCGCTGTGGTGCGGGAGAGCTTGGCTCCATTGCGCGGCGCCGGCATCGACACCCTGATTCTCGGTTGTACGCACTACCCTTTTTTGAAGGGATTAATTGCCTCCGAGATGGGACCGGAGGTGCGGCTGGTAGACCCGGCCGGAGCGACTGTGCGGTCGGCGGCAAAGGAAATGGCCGGCTTGGGGCTGCTGGCCGCGGGCGGCGCCGTTCCGGCGCACCGTTTTGTTGTAAGCGGCGATCCGGAAGCCTTTCGCGAGAAGGCGCGGCTTTTTATGGGAAGTGACATCGGGCCGGTTGCCCGCGTAGCATTGTGAAAGCGTGAGAGGAGGATGATTATAAGCCGTGCCTAAAGTTGGCCTGACCACAACAGTGCCGGTGGAAGTAATCATTGCCGCCGGATGGGTGCCGGTGGACCTGAATAATCTTTTTATCACCGGAGAGAATCCCCAGGCGCTGGTGGAGGAAGCCGAACTGGCCGGGTACCCCCGGAATCTATGCGCCTGGATTAAGGGAATTTACAGCACGGTGTTGAAGCAGCGGGATATTCAGACAGTGATCGCGGTGACCCAGGGTGACTGCAGCAACACGCACGCCCTGATGGAAACGCTGGAGTTGGCCGGGGTGGAAATTGTGCCCTTTGCCTTCCCGTACGACCGTGACGCCGACCTCTTGCGGCTGCAGATTGAGAAGATGATGTTTTACTTCGACGTGTCCTGGCGGCAGGTGGAGGAAGCCAAAGAAAAACTGGACCGGGTGCGGGGCAGGGTATGGGAGCTGGACCGGCTGACCTGGCAGGAAAGCCGTATCAGCGGGTGGGAAAACCATCTTTACCAGGTCAGCTGCAGTGATTTTAACGGTGATCCGGATAAATTCGCTGCGGATGCGGACATGTTATTGGAAGAAGCCCGTTCCCGGCTCCCGGCGGAAAAGGTGCTGCGGCTGGGGTATATCGGGGTGCCGCCGATTGTCGGCGACTTGTACCAGTATCTTGAGGAGCGCGGGGCGCGGGTGGTTTTTAACGAAACCCAGCGGCAGTTTACCATGCCCTGCGCGGCAGACGGCCTGGTCGAGCAATACCGGCAGTACACTTACCCGTACGGTATCTTTTTCCGCCTGGCGGACATCCGGCGGGAAGCCGCCCGGCGCAAGCTGGACGGGATTATCCACTATGCCCAGAGCTTTTGTTTCCGGCAGATAGAGGACCTGATTATCAGGCAGAAGCTTGACCTGCCGCTGCTGACCCTGGAGGGCGACAAGCCCAACCGCCTGGACGCGCGCACCCGGATGCGCCTGGATGTTTTTTTAGATATGCTGAGGTGATTGCATGTATATCGGCCTGGACCTGGGCAGCCGCAACGTGAAGATAGCCTTGATGGAAAAAGGCCGGACTGTCCGCTTGCTGGAGTTTGACACGGTTAATTTTTACCGGGAATACGGGCGAAAAACCGGCGGCAGGCTCATGGTTGATTTTGCCGCGCTCGGACTTGACGCAGCCGGCGCGGTGATTACCGCGACAGGGTACGGCCGCCAGGCTGTAAATGTGCGTGACGCCCGGATCATCCCGGAAATAAAAGCGCATGTCCACGGCGCCGTTCACTTGACCGGGCTGACCGGCTTCACCCTGCTCGATCTGGGCGGACAGGACAGCAAAGTAGCCCTGGTGCGCCGGGGGCGGTTGGCGGACTTTTTGACCAATGACAAGTGCGCCGCCAGCACGGGGAGGTACCTGGAAAACATGGCCGCGGTTTTGAATATCGGCCTGGAAGAGCTCGGCCTTCATTACCGGGACCCGGTGGAATTGACCTCCACCTGCGCCATTTTTGGCGAAAGCGAGCTTATTGACAAAATCGTTGAGGGGCATCCCGTTTCCGCTCTGGCTGCCGGGGTAAATTACAGTATATTCAAGCGAATTCACCCCATGCTGGCCAAATTGGCCAGCGACATTGTCGTATTTACCGGCGGGGTGGCCCGCAGCGGCGCGCTGGCGGAGATTATCAGGCGGGAGACCGGAGCGCGGGTGGTTGTGCCGGAACAACCGGAATACGCCGGCGCCATCGGGTGCTGCGTATCCGCTGAAGAGCAGCGCGCTGTTCTTCAGTAAAAATTGCGGGGAGGAATGAAATAATGCGGATAACCGTTCTGGGCTGCTGGGGGCCGTATCCCCGGGCCGGCGGCGCCTGCTCGGGCTACCTGGTCAGCGGCGGCGGGGTAAACGTGATGCTGGAAGCGGGCAGCGGGACTTTAAGCAGGTTGATGGGTCACATTGATTTTCGCGCGCTGGACGCCGTTGTCGTGACGCACCTGCACCACGACCATTACCTGGACCTTTTTCAGCTGCGCCACGCGGTGGAAGGGGCCAGGCGGGCCGGCAGCCGCGACAAGCCGTTAAAGCTTTACATCCCGTCCAGGCCGGATGGTGAATTCAGCTTGCTTAACAGTTATAAGGAGGCTTTTGCGGTAAAAGCGATAGAGTCGTTAGCCGAGGAAGAGATAACCGGCGGTTTTGCAGGGCGGAGGCTGGAGATCGGCGGCCTGGCAGTCCGCTTTATACCAGCGAGACACCTCCTGCCGGGCTATTCCGTATCATTTGAGAGGTCAGGCAAGTTTGTTTTTTCCAGCGACACCGCCCGCACCGGCGGGCTAATCGCGCTGGCCGCCGGTGCGGACCTGTTCCTTTGCGAGGCGAGCGGCCTGGACAGCGACGCCGGCCATATGGAGGGAGCGCACCTGACCGCCCGCCAGGCCGGTGAAGTAGGGCGGGCAGCCGGCGTTAAGCGGCTGCTGCTCACCCATTTCTGGCCGGAGTACGACCTGGCGGAATTGAGCGCCCAGGCCGCGGCGGGGTTCGGGGGGCCGGTGACGGCGGTGCGGGAAGACGAGACATATACATGCATACCAATAGCAAACGAGGGATAAACACATGATCAGAGTTGACGGCAGGAAGCCCGGGCAATTAAGGCCGGTGCGGATAACGAAGAATTATATCAAGCACGCCGAGGGTTCGGTTTTGATCGAAGCAGGTGATACCAGGGTCATTTGCACGGCTACCGTAGAGGAGAGAGTGCCGCCTTTTTTAAAAGGAGGAGGGAAAGGCTGGGTTACGGCCGAATACGGCATGCTGCCGCGCGCCACCGGAATGAGGAATTCCAGGGAGGCGGCCAGGGGTAAAATCGGCGGCCGGACTCATGAAATCCAGCGTCTGATCGGCCGTTCCCTGCGCTCGGTGATTGATCTTTCTGCGCTTGGTGAGCGAACAGTGCTGCTGGACTGCGACGTCATCCAGGCGGACGGCGGCACGCGAACAGCTTCAATCACCGGAGCTTTCGTGGCGCTGGCGGAAGCTTTGAGCAAATTGAAAGCGGAGGGGCTAATCCGTCGCGTACCCTTGACCGACTATATCGCCGCCATAAGTGTCGGCAGGCTGGGCGGCGAGATCTTGCTCGACCTTTGCTACGAGGAAGACTCTGCGGCGGAGGTGGACATGAACATTGTCATGACCGGCGCCGGACGTTTCGTGGAAGTGCAGGGCACCGGGGAGGAAGCCACCTTTACCAGGCAGGAGATGAACGATATGATTGAGTTGGCGGCGCAGGGGATTCAGCAGTTGGTCGCCTTTCAAAAAGAAGCGCTGGGTGCATATGGTAGCGGGGAGGAAGATGGGAATGAAACTGGTCCTGGCGACGAATAACAAGGGCAAGGTCAGGGAAATGTCCGAAATGCTGGCGTCTTGCGGCATCGAGGTGTTATCCCTGGCCGATTTTCCCCAGGTTGGGGATATCGAGGAGGACGGCGATACATTTCAAGCAAACGCTGTGAAAAAAGCCGCAATAACAGCCGAACTGACCGGGCTGACAGCCCTGGCCGACGATTCCGGCCTGGAGGTGGATTACCTTGGCGGAGCCCCGGGAGTCTATTCGGCCCGCTTCGCCGGGGAGGAGAAGAGCGACCGGGCCAACAATGAAAAGCTGCTGAGACTTTTAGCCGGGTTGCCGCCGGACAAGCGCGCCGCGCGGTTCCAATGTGTTATGGCCATTGCCCGGCCCGGCGGTTTCGTCCATACCGTGCAGGGGACCTGCGAGGGAGTGATCGCCGGTGAGCCGCGGGGCGATATGGGTTTCGGCTACGATCCATTGTTCTACCTGCCTGATTACGATAAAACTTTCGCCGAACTTGACCTGTCTGTTAAAAACAAAATCAGCCACCGCGGCAAGGCCCTGGCCCAGGTCCTGGAATACTTGTCCGAGTTGAGCAAGAAAGAGATTGACAGGGGGTGATGACTGTTGCGGTTAGCAGTATTCAGCGACAGCCACGGACGGCTGACATTTGCCTTCCAGGCTCTCCGGAGCGCCGGGCCGGTTGATTTAATATTGCACGCCGGCGATCACTGTAGCGACGGCTTGAAGTTAGGCGCTGAAACCGGTATACCGGTAAAGGCGGTTAGAGGAAATTGCGACTATGGCCTTGACGGGTTGGCGGAGGAAATTGTCGAGTTGTCCGGCCGGCGAATCCTGCTCACGCACGGCCATCTCGCCGGGGTCAAGCAGCCGTCGTCGCGCGGGAACTTATTGGCGGCGGCCCGGGAAAACGGGGTGGAGGCAGTGATCTTCGGACACACTCACGTTGCTGTTTTCGAGCACGAGGGGGGCGTGCTGCTTTTTAACCCCGGCAGCATTGCCAGGCCGCTGGATCAGGAGCGTCCCAGCTACGGGATTCTGGAAATCACCGGGGAAGGCATCATTCCTTATATCTGCCGTATTTAGCCTACACGCACCCGGTGATATTTTCAGCCCACCAAAATAATTTTGACTCCGGGTAAATTATTGGTTATAATATTAATTGCATTATCAAAATATGATTTCCACAAGCGGGTGTAGCTCAATGGTAGAGCATCGGCCTTCCAAGCCGAGTACGTGGGTTCGATTCCCATCACCCGCTCCATTCTTTTTGAGCAGGGCGTTTTGGGTGTATGTGACTGGAAGCATAAGTTTGCCATTTGGCAGACTTATGCTTCTTGATAATTTACGGGGTGGGTGCCAAACTTAAGTACGAAGGCCCGCGGCAAGCTTATGCTTCCTTTTTGGAATGATGATAAGAACTATAAGAGATTAAATTAATGGTTTTAATTTTTTATTACTCCCGTTATTAAAGGATTATTTCTTTGTTTGGCGTAGTTATATTTTGGGAGAGCGATTTCAATGA
>NZ_MVQM01000005.1:0-15058 GCF_002067195.1 Pelotomaculum sp. PtaB.Bin117
CGATGAAAAAAATCGTTTTTATGGCGTTTGTACTGGTCCTGCTCTTGCCGACCCTTGCCACAGGCTGCCTGGGAACAAAAAACAAGGGGGACATCGCCATAGGCGTGGCTTGGCCTTTTGCGTCCAACAACAGCATGTTCAGAGAGGGAGTTGAGCTGGCCGCCAAGGAGATTAACCAGGGCGGCGGCATCAAAGGCCGTAATATTAAATTGGTGATGAAGGACGATGAGGCCTCGGTGGCGGCAGGAATGGCCGTGGCTCAGTCATTTGCCGGGGAGCGGCAGGTGGCGGCGGTAATCGGGCACAGGAATTCCTTTGTTTCCATTCCCGCCTCCAGAATATACGAAGAAGCGGGACTTGTTATGCTTTCCCCGGCTTCCACCGCGCCGGAACTGACCAGCAAGGGTTACCGGTTTGTATTCCGCAGTCTGCCCAGCGATGATGAAATAGCCAAAAAGATGGCTGCTTTTTGTTCTCAGCAGGGTCATAAACGGATGGTTATTTATTACTCCGAGGATTCTTACGGGATGGGCCTGGCTAATTCATTCGAAGACCAGGCCAAAGAAGCCGGCCTAAAAGTGGTTGACCGTATTTCATACTACGGCGACCTGAGAGATCTGGAAAGGCTGCGCAATAAGTGGCAGGCGCTGGACTACGACGGCATATTTATTGCCGCCGCCATGCCGGCAGGCGCTGAATTCATAGCCGACGGGGGCCGGGTGGGTATCTCCGTCCCGTATTACGCGGGCAACGCCATGGACTCTCCCCAGTTATATGAGATAGGCGGCAAGGCGGCGGAGGGAACCGTGGTGGGCACTATTTTTAATCCGGACGAGAACCGGGAGGAAGTAAGAAAGTTTGTGGAAGCTTTTACCAAAGAATACAATGAGCCGCCCGGCGCATATGCCGCCCAGGGCTACGATGCCGTTAAGCTGCTGGCGGCGGCCATCGGGCAGGCCGGTGACGCGGATGCCGCGGCCCTGGCCGCTTCTCTGCGGGAATTGAAAAATTGGCCGGGAGTGTCCGGCTATCATTCCTTCGACCAGTACGGCAATGACGTGGGAGATCTTGTGGTGATCAAGGTCCTGCGGGACGGAGAGCTTCAGTTATAAAAAAGCGGCTGACAGCCTGAACCCGGGGGTAATAATGTTCAAGGTCAGGACAACCTGTTTTATCCTTCTCGCCGTCTTCTGCCTGGCGGCTGTCTCCGTGGCGGGGTGCGGCCAAACCGCTCCCGGGGACGGCCCAAAAAATCTCAGGGACACTGAAGAGGTTTCCGCGAAAACGGCTGTGCAGCCGCCGGCCGTTAAAAATTTGACTGAGCGTGAACTTTCGTTGCTGCCGCCGGACATCAGGCGCATTAAAGAAAAGGGCAGGCTCACGGTGGCCATGTTCCGGCAGGACCGGCCCCCCTTTTTTTATAACGACGACAGCGGGCGGTTGGCGGGAATCGATGCCGCGCTGGCCCGGGACATAGCCCGGTGGCTGGAGGTGGACGTGGTTTTTGACCGCCAGGCCGGGTCCTTCGACGAGGTTGTCGACCGGGTGGCTTCCGGCCAGGCCGATTTAGCCGTTTCTAAATTGAGCGTAACGCTTTCACGTGCCCAAAAAGTCCGCTATACCCAGCCCTATACGGTTTTCAAGCAGGCCTTGCTGGTAAACCGCATGGCCCTGGCGGCTTTGGAAGCAAAGCACCCGGACGGGGAGCCGCTGGACCTGATTATTAATGCCGCGCAGAAAATAGGGGTGCGTGAGAACACTTCATACGTGGAGTATGGCAGGAACCTATTCCCGCATGCTGAAATCATATCCTTCACTGAGTTGGAGGAGCTAATTGCAGCCGTACAGGAAGGAACAGTGCCGGCGGC
Organism: Pelotomaculum sp. PtaB.Bin117; assembly: GCF_002067195.1. NCBI lineage: Bacteria > Bacillati > Bacillota > Clostridia > Eubacteriales > Desulfotomaculaceae > Pelotomaculum > Pelotomaculum sp. PtaB.Bin117. The sequence continues at coordinate 1,869 of NZ_MVQM01000005.1, forward strand.
TTTTTACGACGAGTTTGAGCTAAGAAACGCGATTGATAAAAATCCAAGTCTTTCTATTTACGCCAAGCTGTTTGTGATCAAGGACCGCGTCGATCCCATCGCCATGGCGGTGGCGCCGGAGGACGGGCAACTCCTGGCCTGGCTAAACCTGTACCTGGATATTATGAAACAGGATCTGCAAATTGACCAGCAACTGGCCGAATACAGCGGAGGGGCCAAATGAGGCAGCCAGATGGAAAGAGGTCCGGGATCAGTTGGGATTGCCTGAAAAACCCATGGGTGATTATACTCGGCATGGCTTCCGGCATTATGACCGGGCTGTTTAACAAAGACATGGCTCTCAAAGCAGCCCCCCTGGGTGATGCCTACCTGTCTTTTTTAAGCATGTGCGTTATTCCCATCATGATCACGGCTGTCATTACCAGTTTCGGCCGGCTGTTCAGGGCCAGGGAAGTAAGTTTCCTTTTAAGACGCATAATTGTTGTTTTCCTGCTGGGATTGCTGATCACAAGCTTCGTCGGTATCTTCGCGGCGGTTGCCGGCAAGCCCGGCCGGCTGGAACACCAGTCCCAGGACAGGCTGGGGAAGGTGCTGATGCAGTATGAGAGGGACAATTCCGGTGAAAACGACGGTGAAAAGGATTCCTTCGGGCTCGACGAATTCTTGAAAATGATCATTCCGGCCAATATTTTCAATGCCCTTTACGAGGGAAAAAACCTGCAGATCCTGTTTTTTTCCATTATCTTGGGGCTGACGCTGGGAATATTGCCCTCGGAAAAAGCCGGTTATCTGCTGGACATCACTGAGGTGATTTTTAAAGCCTTTGAAAAGATTATTGTACTGGCTATGTATGTTCTCCCCCTGGGGCTGTTCTGCATGCTGGCCGGCCAGATCGCCCAGGCCGGCGTTGAGATTCTTAAGGCCATGACCAAATTTGTGGTGATTATCCATGTTACCGGTCTTGCCCTGGTTTTGCTGGGGTCCGCGGTGATTTCCAGAGCCGCCGGGAAGCCGTTTCTACAGACATTCAGGGACCTTAGGGAACCTCTCATCATAGCCTTCGGCACTTGCAGCAGCTATGCCGCCATGCCGTCGGTGTTCAGCAAACTGAGGGATAATTTCGGACTGAACCAAAACCTGATCAAGCTGGTGGTGCCGCTGAGCATTGTCATCTGCCGGTTCAGCATGGTGGTGGTCTTCACCATCGGCGCGGTATTCATGGCCCAGCTTTACGATATGCAGGCCGGCTTTAGCCAATACTTTTTCATATTGCTTGTTTCAGTATTGGCCGCCGTGGCCGGCGCGGGAGCGCCCGGCGTGGTGGCCCTTTCCATGATTGCCATTGTCCTGACCCCCCTGGGTCTGCCTGCCGGGGCGGCTATTGTGCTGCTGCTGGCCGTAAACGCCATCATCGACCCAATGCTTACCATTATCAATATTCATTTAACCTGTGCCGCTACCATTTTAATAGCGCGGGAAAGACAGGGGACAAGGAGAACGCCGGTTGCGGGGTCAATGTAAAACCCCGGTGTTTTGAGAGGAGGTTCGCGGTTGAGCGGAGGAATTTTTCGCAAGGTGTCGCTGGAGAGGCTTTCGTCTCCGGAGCAGCTCGACCAGCTGTTTTCGGTAACCACTCCGCGGGCATGGTATGCCCTGATCGCTATTGGCTGTATCCTGGCCACGTCCCTCTTATGGGGCATCCTGGGCAGAGTGCCGCTCAAGGTTAACGGGCAGGGCATTATTATTAAGAGTTTCGGAATGTACAATATAGCTCATCCCGCGGGCGGGCAGATTTCTGATTTAAGAGTTTCGGTGGGTGATGTAGTGAAAAGGGGCGACGTGGTGGCAAGGATCGAGCAGCCTGATCTGGTTACGCAGATCAACGACCTGAAGGCCGGGCTTGAGCGTCTGAAAAAGCTTGAAGTATCAGATGCCAACCCGAACGAAGGAGACCTGGGGTCGGACCTGTCCGATCTGTACGACTTGATTAGAAGAATTAAAGAGGCCAGGTCGTCTTTGCCGTACGAAGAGGCCAACTATAAAAGCGCGGTATCGGGAAGACAATATGAAATAGAGAGCGCTAAGATCAGCCTGGAGCAGGCCCGGGTCAACGAAAAAAATAAGCAGGACTATGTAGATAAGCTTGACAATCTGTATAAAAACGGCGCGGTTACCGAAATTGAGTTGACTAATGCCAGAAAGGACCTGGAGCTGGCCCGCCTGGAGGTCCGGACGGCGGAGGAGGAGCTGGCCAAGCTGTCGGCTGGAGAGTGGCAGGAAACTATCATTACCTATAAAGAAAAACTGCAGCAGGCGCAGCTTAACGTGCAGCTCCTGGAGGAGCAGTTCGTCACCACAAAGGCGATGAAGATAGTTGAAACCGAAAAGAAAATCAGTCAACTGCAGGACGACCTCAATTTGAAGACGGAAGTTGTTTCGCGGGTCGACGGCCGGGTACTGGAGGTACAGGCCAGGAAAGGAGACATGATTGCGCCGGGGGCGAATCTGGTCAGCCTGGAGCGTATGGGAAATACGATTAATTTGGAAGTGGTTCTTTATGTTAAGGCCGAAGAGGGCAAAAATATCAAGCCGGGCATGGAGGCCCAGATCAGCCCCAGCACGGTTAAAAAGGAAGAATACGGATTTATGCTGGGCAGGGTGGTTTCGGTTTCCGAATACCCCGCCACCGCCCAGGGAATGATGACTTCCCTGGGAAGCCGGGAACTTGTGTCCAGGCTGTCCGAAGAGGGCTCCCCGCTGGAGGTGCATATTGACGTAATTACAGACGAGAGCACCGTGAGCGGCTATAAGTGGTCTTCATCAAAGGGGCCGCCGCTGAAAATAAACAGCGGCACATTTTGTGCCGGTACAGTGTCAGTAAGTGAGCGGCGGCCGATCAGCATGGTGGTACCAATGGCTAAGAAAGCCCTCTCAATTTACTGATTGGCTGGCGGACGGGGGTATTGGTGATGAAGGAAAAACGGCAACAACGGGTCAAGGTGCCCACCGTGCTGCAGATGGAGGCGGTGGAGTGCGGGGTTGCTTCCCTGGCCATGATCCTGGCGTACTGGGGGAGATACATACCTCTTGAAGAGCTTCGCCTGGACTGCGGGGTTTCCCGCGACGGCAGCAAGGCCAGCAACGTGCTGAAGGCGGCCAGAAAATACGGGCTGGAAGCAAAGGGGTACCGGCAAGAGCCCGATTCCGTAAAAAAAATGGAGTTTCCCCTGATCATTCACTGGAATTTCAATCACTTTCTGGTGCTGGAGGGGTTTCAAAACGGGAAGGTGTTTCTTAACGATCCCGCAATGGGGCCAAGAACAGTTTCGGAAGAGGAATTCGACCAGTCCTTTACCGGGGTGGTAATGGCCTTCAAGCCTGGTCCTGATTTCATAAAAGGCGGAGAAAAGCCCAGTATGGTAACCGCCTTAAAGAAAAGGCTGAAGGGGTCGGAAATCGCCCTTACCTACGTTATCCTGGTTGGGCTGGCTCTGGTTATGCCCGGCCTGCTTATTCCGGTGTTTTCCAAAATATTCGTTGATGACATATTGCTGGCCAACAGGCAAACCTGGCTGGTCCCCCTCCTGCTGGGCATGAGCCTGACAGGTCTGCTGCGGGGGATTCTGACCTGGATGCAAAAATATTACCTCTTAAAGCTTCAGACCAAAATTGCCCTGACCACCTCGGGGCAGTTTCTATGGCATGTGCTCCGCCTGCCGGTGGAGTTCTTCAGCCAGCGTTATGCGGGCGATATCAGTTCCCGCATGCAGAGCAACGACAAAGTGGCCATGCTGCTGTCCGGCCAGTTGGCCACTAATGCCCTTAACCTGATCATGATTGTTTTTTACTTCGTCCTGATGGTTCAGTACAGCCTGCCGCTGTCGCTGGTGGGGGCGGCCGTGGCCATTGTTAACATACTCTACCTGAGATATGTGTCGGCAAAGAGGGTGGACCTGAACCGGAAGCTCCAGCAGGACCGCGGAAAGATTATCGGCGCGGCCATGTCGGGACTGCAGGTTATTGAAACCCTGAAAGCCACCGGGTCTGAATCAGATTTTTTCGCCAAGTGGTCGGGGTACCAGGCCAAGGCGTTAAACGCGGAACAGCAGATGGGTGTTACCAACCAGTACCTTTCGGCCATTCCTGTATTCCTGTCCGCTTTGACCAACGCAGTGGTTCTGATTATAGGCGGCTTCATAATTTTAAACGGGGGATTGACCATAGGCGGACTGGTGGCCTTTCAAAGCCTGATGGCCAGCTTTATGACGCCTGTTATCGGACTGGTGGGATTGGGCGTGCAATTACAGGAGATGAATGCTGATATGTGCCGCCTGGACGATGTGCTGAAATACCCGGTTGATGAGCAGGCCCGGGCAGATATTCAAGAAGATACTCCGGATGGGACCTACCGGAAGCTTGCCGGATATGTCGAGCTTCGGAAGGTAAGCTTTGGCTACAGCCCGCTGGAGCCGCCCCTGATAGAAGACTTTAACCTGCTGTTAAAGCCGGGGCAGAGGGTGGCCCTGGTGGGGGGGTCGGGCAGCGGCAAGTCCACAGTGGCCAAAATGATCACAGGCTTGTTTAAACCGTGGTCCGGGGCGATATTATTCGACGGGCAGGCCAGGCAAGATATCCCCCGGGTGGTGCTTACCAGTTCACTGGCCATGGTTGACCAGGACATTTCCATGTTTCAGGGAACAATCCGGGACAATATTACCCTTTGGGACGAAACCATTGCTGAGCTTGACCTTGTCCGTGCGGCAAAGGACGCCTGCATTCACGATGATATTACCTGCAGGCCGGGCGGCTACGACAGCATGCTGAGCGAAGGGGGAAGCAATTTTAGCGGCGGGCAGAGGCAGAGGCTGGAAATCGCCCGCGCCCTGGCCGGCAACCCGTCCATCCTGGTAATGGATGAGGCCACCAGCGCCCTGGACCCCCTGACCGAGAAACTGGTGGACGAGAGCATCAGGCGCAGGGGCTGCACCTGTGTGATTGTGGCCCACCGCCTCAGCACCATCCGGGATTGCGATGAAATTATAGTCTTGGACAGAGGGAAAATTGTGCAGCGCGGCAGCCACGAAGAGCTGATGCAAACAGGCGGATATTATGCCGAGCTCATCAGTACAGCCTAGGAGACTGTTGAAGGGGGGAAGTGATCCTGTGACCGTACCGGAAGTGTTTCAAAAAGAAGGAAAGGCAATTGCGGTGGAGGGAAACAAGCCCTTTCTAATGACCGATCCAGGGTATTTATGGATGGTAGAGCGTGGAAAGGTGACCGTGTTTACCGTCTTTGCTTCTGGCGGTGAGGCGGTTGGCGCGAGGGACTTTCTTTTTGAAGCGGGGCCGGGAGATATACTTTTGGGTGTCAGGCCCGAGGGCGATGAGCAAGCATTGTGCCTGATGGCGACAGGTCTTACCGGCACTAATATGCTGCAACTGAGCTGGGCAAGGTTTTTGGAGGCCGCTGCCCACCCGGACCAAAGGGATGTTTTTATAAGCGCCGTCAGCCGCTGGGCCGGGTCCCTTGCTGAAAGTACCGCTGCAGCCATGCCGTCCGGCATTGTGTGGTCCGGCGGGATGTTTTGGGTCGGAGAGACCGGTGCTGAAGGATCCCTGACGGGCCTTGCCGAATTTCACAGCCGCGCCGTCAGGGCGGCCCTGGACCGCCGCCGGGGAAGGGAGCAGGCGGATAATCAGCGCTTTCACGACAAGTCTAAGAATGACCGGCGTTTGATGGAAAGTGCCCTGCGCCGGCTGCTGGCCGCAGTGCAGCCGGGAATAGCGGCTCCGGTCGGGGAGGAATTTTCCGGCGATGACCTCCTTGACGCCTGCCGGCTGGTAGGTCATTCGTTGAAACTAAAAATAGTGCCGCCTCCGCAGGACAGAAAGGAATCTTCAAAGGACCCGCTGGGGGATATAGCCTACGCGTCTCGCGTACGGCTGCGCAAGGTGCTTTTAAAAGAGGAGTGGTGGAAGCAGGACAACGGCCCCCTGCTGGCTTACCTGGAGGACGACAGCCGGCCGGTGGCGCTGATTCCCCTGTCACCGGGACTGTACGAGATCCATGATCCGGCCCGTCAAATAAAGGTCCGGGTCGATTTTGAGACAGCCCGCCAGGTTAAGCCCTTTGCCTTCACCTTCTACCGCCCTTTTCCGGATAAGGCCATGAAGCTGTCCGACGTTCTGGTATTCGGACGGGAAAACTGCTGGCGGCAGGACTTTGCAATGGTGTCCTTAATGGGGATTTTGGGCGGACTGCTGGGCATAGTCGTGCCTGTCGCCACGGGAATAGTGTTTGATACCGTTATTCCCGGGGGAGAAAAGGTCCAGCTCATACATGTCGCCTTTTTCCTGGCAGCCAGCGCCGTTGCCGCAATGTTTTTTCAGCTGATCAGGTCTTTTGCCATGCAGCGCATATTGGGAAAAATGGACGGTTCCATTCAGGCTGCGATCTGGGACCGGGTCCTGAGCCTGCCGGTGCCTTTTTTCAGAGATTACACTTCCGGGGAGCTGGCCATGCGGGCCATGGCCATTACCCAGATCCGGACAATTGTGTCGGAAACCATGGTAGCGACAATTCTCACCAGCATATTTTCGTTCTTTAACTTAATCCTTCTTTTTTACTATAATGTTAAGCTGGCCGTCCTGGCCGTCTGTTTACTGGCTTTGGCAATTGCCGTTACGTACTCTTTAGGGCGTATCATGACCGGGTATGAGCGGCAGGTGGTTGATATCTCAAACAGAATCTCCGGATTGGTTTTGCAGTTTTTCGGGGGAGTGGCCAAATTTCGCGTGGCCGGCGCCGAAAGCAGGGCTTTTTACCAATGGTCCGGGGAATTCAGCCGGCAGAGGAAAATTACCTTCAATAAAGAGATTATCGGCAGTTGGTTGGAGACATTCAATGCAGTTTTTCCGGTGGCCGCTTCCATGGTTATATTTTATAACGTGGCCGCTTCCACAGCCAGCACCTTGGCCCCCGGTCAATTCATCGCTTTTAATGCAGCGTTCACCAGCTTTTTTGTGGCCATGATTGAGTTGTCGCAAATACTGGTGGAGATATTCAGGGTGGTTCCCCTCTTTGAGCGGGCCGGTCCCATATTGGAGGCAATGCCGGAGTACGACGAAGCGAAGGTCGATCCGGGTGAACTTTCCGGTTCCATTGAGGTCAGCCACCTTAATTTCCGCTACAAGGAGGACGGCCCGCTGATCCTCAACGACGTGTCCCTGCATATAAAAGAGGGGGAATACGTCGGGCTGGTGGGGACCTCGGGCAGCGGCAAGTCCACCCTTTTCAGGGTTGTGCTGGGTTTTGAAAAACCTGAATCGGGCCGGATATACTACAGCGGGCATGACATTGAGAAAGTGGACATACGCGAACTGCGCCGGCAGCTGGGAGTTGTTCTCCAGAACGGGAAGCTTCTGGCGGGGGATATATTCACCAATATAGTGGGGTCCAATCCCAACCTGACCATTGATGACGCCTGGGAAACGGCAAAAATGGTCGGGCTGGACAGAGACATAAAAGAGATGCCCATGGGCATGCACACCATCCTCAGCGAGGGGGCGACCACCCTGTCCGGCGGCCAGCGGCAGCGGCTGCTGATCGCCCGCGCCATTGTCAACAGGCCTAAAATAATATATTTTGACGAGGCTACCAGCGCCCTGGACAACAAGACTCAGGCCATAGTCAGCCAGAGTCTGGACGAGCTGAAGGCTACCAGAGTCGTAATTGCCCACCGATTGAGCACCATTGTCAATTGTGACCGGATCATCGTCATGGATAAAGGGAGAATTATTGAAGACGGGCCATATGAAGAGTTAATGAATATGAACGGAGTGTTTGCCGATCTGGCCAGGCGGCAGCTGGCGTAAGTCGGCCGTTGACAGTAGAGGAGTGTGGGCATTGCCAGAACAATTGTCGTTTCTCAAAGAGAATCATTTCAATCATACCCATGTTAAACCGTGGCGGGAGATTCCTTTGACGGATGAACTCTTTGTGGCGGATTGGGAGGAGTATATAAAGGATATTCCCCGGCTGGGCGCCCTGGCCGTACTGCAAAAAAAACTGGTGCAGCTTAATTTTCCGGTTGAAGCAGGCATGAGTAAAAACTCCGATTATCAGCTGGCCACCAGGAGAGGGATGGACGCCCTCTCGATGCCGGGAGCGACAGGGGTTGAACTGGAAGAACCCGATCATCTGGAAGTATATCTTTGCCGCACAATTGCCGGCAGAATACCAGTAATCCAGGTAGGAAACAGAAACGATTTTGAGGCCCTGGTACGTGTGTTTCTCTACAAGAACGAGCCTGTATCGATACCGCCGTCCATGGGGGCGTGTATGATTAAAGGCTATAACAATTGGGCCAGGGTAAAAAAGTATAAGGAAAAATGGCATAGTGACAACGGTTATGAAGAAAACATGGACTTTTTGTGGGAATTGGAATTTGCAAAGATGAAATCTCAGCCGGAATTATACCGGGACACTTTTATAATATTGAGCGACATGGAATACAGTAATGTTCCCGCCGGGATGCTGGGCATTGCCGGGGATGAGTGGCGGCGGTTATCCCTGGTCATTCGCCGGGAGCATGAAGCCACGCACTACTGCACGCTGCGTTTTTTCGGCTCGGCCCGCGACCATTTGCTGGACGAGCTGATTGCCGATTACATGGGTATCGTTGCTGCCGTGGGCAGGTACATAGCACACTGGTTTCTCTGCTTCATGGGCCTGGAAAATTATCCTGCTTTTCGTTCAGGCGGAAGGCTGGTTAATTACTTAAAAAACAAGGAATTATCCGGCGCGGCTTTTGAGGCGTTAAAGTCTTATATTAAAAATGCGGCCCAGAATCTGGAAACCTACAGTGAAAAGTATGTCCCGGGAGTTTATCAGGGTGAGGGAAAATATAGAATGTTGCTGGCCATGTCTAAGATGAATTTAATTGAGCTGGCATCCGAGGGCATAAAGGAAAAATTACTATAAAACGTTTTAATATGTAATACCTTAAAGGGTCCGACGTATTAACTTTTGAAAAGTAAAGGAGGTGATAAAATGAGTGTTGAATCGGCAAAGAAGTTTATTGAAAAAGTCAAGACAGATGAGGCGTTTGCCCAAAAGGTAAAGGAATGTAAAGATTCTGAGGCCCGCCTGGCGTTCGCGAAGGCATCGGGTTTTGATTTTACGGCTGAAGAGATTAAGGGGGTCCAAACGGAGTTAAGTGATGACGAACTGGATGCTGTGGCCGGTGGTGGCTGCTTATTAATGTTTGGTTAAAATTTGAGTTGTAGTTAAGCATTAACATTTCTAAAAATCTGACTTAAATAGCAATCCCGTACCACTTTGATAGTGATACGGGATTGCTTTTTGAATCATCTTTCTAAAAATCAAGCGGGCATGGCTTGGGAGTGAATATATGGTTTTCGATAAGGAAAGTCCGGTCCTCAGGCGACAGGCGGCAAATAACGGCCGCCGCCAGCTCAAGTTCCCGGCATCTCAGCCGGCACAGGTCCTCTGACGGCAATGCCGCCGATCCGGTGGAACCCGCGTGATCATGCTTGCAGCCACCCGCGCAGTAATATCTGGCAAAGCAGGGGGCGCAAACTGCATTGTCTGTCGTAGGGCTTTTTTGATATACTTCTCTGTTCAGGTCTTTGGCGAAGATACTGCCCAATTTATACTCGTCCCTACCCACGAAACGGTGGCACAAATACACATCCCCGGCACAGGAAACACCTGCAACCCTTAGGCCGGCATCACAGGCATAAAGTCTTTTGCGATTATGAAGCAGGGAAATCAGCCCTTGATATAATCCGCTCCTAGTCATGAGGCTCCGCAACGCCGCGGCATCTCTGCTTCGGGTAAGGCGTATCCATGTTTCCGACTCTTGTTCCAACTCCCGCAGGAGATGCCAAGTGTCCCGCGCCGGGTTTGTTTTGCCCGGTTCTGCTGCAAAAAGGGATTTAGAGGCCGGCGTAATGGTTATTTCCGCAAAACCGATTTTTTGCAGCGCTTCTTTGACGAGTTGGGGACCGGTATCCCCGACGATTACGGCGTGGGCGGAGGCTTCGGGCAATACTGCGAGCAGCTTTTTTATTTTGGGCACGGTGGAATCATAAGATCCTTCGCCGTTTGCGTAGGGCCGCTGAGCGTCTTGCACCGCCTTGGGGCCGTCAAAACTGACGGCAACGGATAGCCCGTGTTCTTTTATGAAGGTGATTTTTTCGTCATCCAAAAGGGTGGCATTGGTGATAACCTCAAAATCGACCTCCTTTTCCGCCTCCGGAACTCTTTTTTCGGCGTAATCCACGACTGCTTTCATCAGAGGGAATTTTAGCAAAGGTTCCCCTCCCAAGAAGCAGATGTGCAGTTTTTTCATTTTACCCGATTGCTCCAGCAGCCAGTCCACGGCCTGAAAGGCGGTCTTTTCATCCATGCTGCCTCCGGTGCCGTATTTCCCGCCGTCTCCATAACAGTATGTGCACTTAAGATTACAAGATTGGGTCAGGAAGAGCATCATTTTGACAAGGGAAAAGGATTCTCTTCTTGCGGTTTTTCTGCTTTTCTCTCCTGCCTCAAAAATTAATTCGAGCCTTTTAAGGTCTGCTTCCAGGCCGGCAGTCAATGACACTTTTGGCTCAGTGACAATCATGTTAAGGGTTTGGGCGTCTATCTCTTCTACAGAGCTTGCGCGCATGTTTTCAATATTTATCATATAGTGGTTGCCCTGATGATTAAATAAGTGAAACGGCATTATATCGTTTTTGTCCATAATATCGTCCTCTCTTTTTCGGTTATATATTTTTTATACGTTTAAGTATAAAGTTCATTACAGAAAGGGTGTAATGCTTTCTTTTATTTGTCGTATTAACTTAAAGAAACGATGGTAAAATTGAATTTTACCATCGAGCAAAAGGCAATCTTCATAGCCAGGAATGTGATAATGTTTTCCTGCCGGAAGATGGTTTGAAGGACGAGAGCTGATGAGGAGGTAAAAAGTTTGACTTGCGGAGTAAGCAGCCCTGCCGGCAATTTGGCCGGAGAAAACTTTCGGTTGCCCCTGGCGCCTGCGGACGTTTGCCTGGTATGCATGCCCTACTGTGATCCGGAACTGCCCTCACTGGCCCTGGGGTTGCTGCAGGCCGTGCTGATGGAAGGGGGCATCGAGGCCAGGAGCATTTACGCCAACCTCCTCTTCTGCGAGGAACTCGGGGTGGCATTATACGAGCGAAACCACCCGGGGGATAGTCACCTGCCGCTGGCCGAATGGTCATTTGCCGCCACAGCTTTTCCGGAGTTCCAGCCTGATGAAAATCATTTTGTCGGTGAAATCCACGCCAGAATAGGCGGGTTGCGCAAGCAGAGCCTGGAGGAGTGCCGCGCCGAGCTGCGTTTCATTCGTCTGCAGGCGGAAAGGTTTACCACCCGCCTGGCGGCGCAAATTCTCAAACTGTCTCCGCGTATCGTCGGCTGCACCTCAAGCTTGTTTCAGAGAGTGCCATCCTTGGCCTTGCTCAGGAAGATACGTGAGCTTAACCCGGATGTTATCACCATAATGGGAGGGGCGGACTGTGAAACAGTCATGGGACGCGCGACTCACCAGCATTTCCCGTGGGTCGATTTTGTAGTCTCCGGAGAGGGCGAAGATCTCATATTGCCGCTTGCTAAAAGCATATTTGAATTCGGCCGCCGGATTCCTCCCGAAGCTTTGCCCGAGGGTGTATTTGCCCCCCCGCACCGGCAGTTCGGCTACCCGGGAGCAAAGCAGAACGGGGATGAGGGGCTCCCGCGTGCCGTGGCTGGTTCCTTTGAACGTCAGATAACCCCCGTCTATCAAGATTACTTTGACACGCTCAGATCCCTGCCCGCAATGGGCAAAATTGTCCGCCCAGGCCTGCCAATCCAGGCTTCCCGGGGCTGCTGGCACGGTAAGTGTAAATTTTGCGGACTCAATACGCCGCGCATTCCCTACCGTTCGCGCCCGGCCGCGGGGGTTCTGGCCGAGCTGGAAGAGCTCAGCCGCCGTTACGGGGTTGAGCATTTCGAGTTTCTTGACAACATCCTGGATATGAGATACTTTCGCGATCTGATTCCCGAGCTTATCCGCCGCGGTGCTCCCTACAAGATGTTCTACGAAATTCGCTCGAATTTGTCCAAAAAGCACTTCAAAATGATGCGCGAAGCCGGTATCGCCTGGTGCCAGCCGGGCATAGAAAGCCTGCACAGTGAGGCGCTGAAAGCGATGAACAAGGGGGTGGCCGCCTGGCAAAACATCCAGACGCTAAAATGGTGCCGCCAGTTTGGGATCAATGTCAGTTGGGGGATTTTGCACGACTTCCCGGGCGATCAGGATCGCTGGTACCAGGAGATGGCTGAATTAGTACCCCTTCTGACACATTTGAATCCGCCCTGTACAATACACAATGTCCAGTACCAGCGGAACAGTCACTACTTCGACCGGGCGGCTGACTATTCCCTGAAATTGACTGCCATACCTTTACAAACCCTTATTTATCCATTAAATCCAGGCGCGATTAACGACCTTTCCTACACGTTTGAGGATGAGTTTAAAAATGACCCGTTAATGGCTGTCTTATTTGACCGCTCCGGGTTACGGAACCTGCAAAGGGCTGTTTTTCAGTGGTCTGTGGCATCCATTAGTCAGAACAAGCCGGTGCTAAGCATGAAGGTAGACGACGAGCAAGTTATTGTGCGTGACAACCGTCCGGTTGCAGTCGCCCCTTCTTTCCGCCTTGATGGCGCGCAACGGGAGCTGTATCTGGCCTGCGACCGGGCAGAGGATGAGACACAGGTGCGCGAGATGCTCCTGGGTAAAGGGTTCAGCAGTTCGGACGTTGATGCCGCGCTCCGGACTCTTTTGGACAGCAAGCTGTTAGTTCGCGTTGATCAGCGATTGTTGGCCCTGGCGGTTGAAGAGCCGTATTTGGAATACCTTTCAGAAGACCAGAATCCATATGGATGGATCAGTGCTGATTGCGGATCAATGCTTGGAAGGCCAATTGAATTCATGAAATCTTATATAAAGGACATGGCCGGCAAAGGATTGCTGGACAGCCGCTACTTACCTGCGGATTGCTGAGTTAATGGATACTTGAGGCTTTACTAGCCGGGCCCCGGCAGGCGCGGCAAAAATATAAAAGAATACACTTTAGAAGGTAAAAGGCCATAAACC
>NZ_MVQM01000006.1:0-4802 GCF_002067195.1 Pelotomaculum sp. PtaB.Bin117
CGGGTAAGAGTGAATGCCTGGGAAAGGACTGCCGGGTCGGTGGCGGCGGCGGTAAAGATCACGGCGTCAGCGCCGTGCCCGCCGGTAAGATGAAGGAGTTGCTTGACAACATCCTCCTCATTAGGATTTAAAATCAATTCGGCGCCAAAGCGGCCGGCCAGCACCAGGCGGCGCTGATCAATATCCACCCCTACGCACCGGCCGCCGGCGGCCCTGACCATCTGCAGGGCAAGCTGTCCCAGGATGCCCAGGCCAAAGATGACCACGAATTCCCCCAGTTGGACTTGCGCGCGCCGCACTCCTTGCATGGCTATACTGCCCAGGGCGACGGTGGCAGCTTCTCCGTACTCCACTCCCGGTGGAATTTTCACCGCCAGGTTGCGAGGCGCCGAAATATATTCGGCGTGATTGGCGATACCCGCGCCGGCGCAGGCCACCCTGTCGCCTGTTTTAAGATCGTTAATGCGCCGGCCTGAAGCCACAACAACACCTGCCACGGAATAGCCTGTGGGGCTGCCGGCATCAAGTTTTCCTTTCAACCTGGCCATGGCGCGTCCCACACCCTCGCGTCCGGCCATTTCCAAAACCTGCTTCACCTTGTCCGGTTTCTCCAGGGCTTTTTTAACCAGGGACTTACCGCCCTCCTGGAGGCTGCTGATCTCAGTGCCTGCAGATATGCATGAATAAACAGCTTTTACCAGGACACTATCCTCCTGCACCTGCGGCACGGGCACTTCTTCCGGATATATCTTACCTTTTTTGATTATTGCCTGCAGCACAATTATCCACCTCAGCCGGCGAAACAAATGACATTTTCCGCCGCCTTATTTACAACGCCACTGTATGCTGAATGCAGCACGTTAACAATGATCAAATCACTTTCCCGCAATACACTGGATAATGTATGATTCTTAATCCCCGCCACGAAATCGCTATTTATATTCGGTTCATTGGCCAGAACCCGGTAGCCTCTGTCAATCAACTGTCTGGCTATCTTTAAAGCCGCGCTCTCTCTGGTGTCGTCCGTATCAGGCTTATATGAGAGGCCAAGGCAGCCCAGCACCGGAGGCCTGCCTCGTTTTTCTCTAAAGTCGCCGGCCATAGCCTCGATCTTCTCCACAACCCAGGAAGGCTTAAAATCGTTAATTTCCCTGGCCGTTTTAATAATCCTGACTTCTTCCGGAAACTGGCTCACCAAGAACCAGGGATCGACGGCAATGCAATGCCCTCCAACACCGCAGCCGGGATTCAAAATATTCACCCGCGGGTGCCGGTTGGCCAGGCTGACCAATTCCCATACATCGACGCCGGCCTTGTCGCATAGAATGGAAAGCTCATTGGCAAAGGCGATATTGATGTCACGGTAGGCGTTTTCCACCAGCTTGCACATCTCGGCAGTCTTGGCGTCTGTCTGAAATACGCTTCCTTTAACAAAACCGGCGTAAAATTCAGCCGCCTTTTTTGCCGATATTTCATTAATACCGCCCACGATCCGGTCGTTATGTTCTAATTCATATAAAATCCGGCCGGGCAAAACCCGCTCCGGACAGTAGGCAATGAATAGACTGCCCGCGAGATCCGGCCTGCGATAGAATATGCGGCCAGCCAGCCTGTCCGTAATACCCACCGGGCAGGTGGATTCGATTATAAGCAAGTTTTCTTTCTCTAAAAAAGGAATAACACTCTCAACCGCCTTATCGACGAATGTAACATCCGGCCTGTTGCCTTCCGTTACCGGTGTCGGCACTGCTATGATAAAAACGTCGGCCTTTTGCGGCACCGCGCCAGCCGTTAAAAAACCGTTTGTCACAGCCTTTTGCACCAATCCGTCCAGGTCACGCTCGACAATATGCACTTCGCCACGGGTAATCTTTTCTACTACGCCCTGGTTTATATCTACACCATAAACTTTTATACCGTTGGATGCTATTAGCGCTGCCGTAGGCAGCCCGATATAGCCCAGGCCAATGATCGAAACGTTCATTTTTCCCCCCGTGTTTAAAATATTTCGTTTTTTTATTAATAAGCCCCTTTTCTTGCCGTAACCACAGCCACGGTGCGCAGCAGCAGGGTAATGTCCAGCCACAGGGACCAGTTGCGCACGTACCAAGCGTCCAATTGCACTCGTTCATCATACTCTATTTCGTTTCTGCCGCTGACCTGCCAGAGGCCGGTCAGCCCGGGTCGGACTTGGTAGAAATATTTAATATTCTCTTTATACTTTTCTATCTCTTTCCGCACGATTGGCCTGGGACCGGCCAGACTCATCTCGCCTTTAATGACATTAAATATCTGTGGCAACTCGTCCAGACTGGTTTTGCGCAAAAACCTTCCTACCCTGGTAATGCGCGGGTCGTCCTTCAATTTAAAGTCCCTTTCCCATTCCTCGCAGAGGACAGGATTTTCTTTTAAAAGCTTGTCCAGCACTTCCTGCGCGTCAACTACCATCGTCCTGAACTTATAGCACATAAACTCCCGGCCGCCCCGGCCGATGCGGCGGTGGGCAAAAACGGCGGGGCCGGGGGAATCGAGCTTCACGGCCAGGGCTATGGCGGCCATCACGGGAAGCAGAAGGAGCAGGACTACCGCGCCGGCGGTCAGGTCAAAAGCGCGCTTCAAAAAGATATTCGTGCGGCTGGCCAGGTTGTTTTTCAAACGCAACGCTAAAAAACGGTCGTCAAAGAAGTATGACGCTTCCACACCCATAACCGGCAAACCGAATAAATCAGGGACCACTATTACAGAATCGCAAACCCGCTGCAGGCGGTTTACCAGGCCCACCAGAACATTGCCCGCCAGGCCGGGAGCGGCCACTATCACATTGTAAACCCCGGTTTCAGCCATTACGTTGTCTGAATCCCGGAATCCCCCCAATACCTTCACTCTGGCGCCGCCGTTGACAGTAAAAATTCTATATTTCTTCTCCGGATCGTCATCTAAAAGTCCCACTACCCGGTAGCCCATGTACGGTTCGCGGTCCAGGGCTTGCATCACCAGTTCACCCGTCCTGCCGGCGCCCAGCACCAGCACTTTTTTCTCCCAGATGCCGGCGCGGGCGAGGAGGTTCTTCCCGGTATAACGGAAGGCCGGCAACATTACCAGGGAAAAAAACCAGATAAGGACGACGAGGGTTCGCGACACTTCCCCGCCTGTTTTGGCCAGGGTAACTATGGACAGCGACACCAGGAAGGCCAGAGTGGCAGCCTTGATCAACAGGCCGCACTCACGCCAGAAAGAATATCTCTTGGTGTACAGGCCTTCGTAAACTATAGCACCCAAAAACACTGCCGGCAGCCACCACAAGCGCTCCGGCAGGTTGGGCGGCAGTTCCGGGGGAAAAGCGCCCGAAAGCCAGGGCAATATGAAAACGCGCGCGAAATAAGCCAAAGCGACGCTAATTCCCAAAGCGCCCAAATCAACGGTTAAAACAGACGTTAATTCGATCACTTTCCGCAGTTGCAGTTTCAGCGGCCGCGGTAGTGTTGTCAACAATTGGGCGGCGCCTATTGTGGAGCTATGGACGGTTGCAACCCGGCTTTCATTGGGAACCATTTTAGAACCACCTCATTTTTCCAGGATCATAGTCCCATTTCTTCTATGAAATAAGTCCTAAATTCATGATAAAAAAATCAACCTTGCTCACATTGCGCCTTGTCACATGTGGATAATGCTTAAAGCACCACTTCTTTTGACGGCTTGTTCCTGCTCTTGTAGTAGTAATAGTAGTGGTAGTCCTCACTCTTCATTTTTACCTCGTTCAGCACTACCCCGATGATCCGGGCTTTGGCCTTTTTCAGCTGGTTCTTAGCTTCCTTGACCATATCTATCTTGGTGGCGCCCGACTTCACTACCAGCATTACGCCGTCCACCAGCGGGGCCAGCACGGAGGCGTCTGTAACGGCAATCACCGGCAGCGAGTCGATGAACACTATATCGTACATCCCGGCGGCTTTTTCCAGGAAGTTCTTCATCTTCAACGATCCGAGCAGTTCCGACGGGTTGGGCGGGATCGGGCCGCTGGTAAGCAGGCTGAGCCCTTCCACCCTGGTGGGTTTGATTACTTCCGCAATATCAAGGTCCTGAACCAACAGGTTGGTCAGCCCGCGGTGGTTGTCAGTCTCAAAATTTTTGTGCATCACGGGCTTGCGCAGATCGCAGTCCACAATCAGGACGCGGCTGCCGGCCTGGGCCATGACCACGCCCATGTTGGATGTCACTGTGGACTTGCCGTCCAACGGGCCGGCGCTGGTGGTCATAATGGTTTTGAAGGGCCGGTTCAGTGAAGAAAATGAAATATTTGTCCTTAAGGTGCGAAAGGCTTCGGCTATCGCCGACTTCGGTTTGAAATAAGCATAAAGGGCACTGTCTCCGTTTCTGCTGACAGGCATTTTTCTACCTCGTTCCGTTTATTCGCTTGACCGCACATCGGCCAGGGGGATCATCCCGAGCACGGGCAATTCCAGGTGCTGGGCCACATCTTCGGGATTCTTGATGGTGTTGTCGAGAAACTCCAATAGAAAAGCCAGCGACACGGAAGCCATCAGCCCCAGGACGAAGGCTAACGCTATGTTGAGCTTTTTCTTGGGCTTCACCGGCTCGGCCGGAGCCATGGCCGGAGAAAACACCACCACGCTGGTGCTGCCAAGGTCGATGGAGCGGGCAATCTGGGTCTGAGCGGTCTTATCCGCCAGTAGTTTCCTGGTGTCCTCAAGGCGTTTGACCTCCGCCTGGAGTCGGTCCTGTTTGGTCTTTTTATCGGTCAACTCCGCCTGGACCTGGTCGATTTGCTGGTTCAGGGCCGC
>NZ_MVQM01000007.1:0-9761 GCF_002067195.1 Pelotomaculum sp. PtaB.Bin117
ATACCCCTCCCTCCTGGGAAGAGTATAACATAAAAATAAGTTTTATTATAGATTCAGTGTTAACAAACTACTAGTTATATGAGTCCTGTTCCGAATGTCCTTGACCTGGAGCTTTAAAATATCCGAAACACGCAATCCCGTATTAATCCCCATTGTAAAAAGGATATAGTCCCGGTCTGACTGCCGTTTAAGGATTCTGTCATTGGCGGTGGTAAAATGACCCCATATGGCGGATGAAAATTGACCCCCCTCCAATAAAAAGGAGGTAACGAAATGGGTCAAGCGGAAACCTTCTTCCATGATAATGAACATGGGAGAGAGAACCAGATGTTAACACAGGATCTATGGACCGAGATCCGCGTCATGCGCAAAATGGGGAAATCTATCAAAAAGATCTCCAGAGAGCTAATGATTAGTAAAAACACTGTCAGAAAAGTATTACGCAATGAGCTTTATAAACCATATCGACGGAAAAACTGCAAACCGGGCCTGCTGTCAGAATTTATGCCATTCCTTATTGAACGGGCTCCGCAGTTGGACTTTAATGCCACCAATCTCTTTAGGGAACTGAAAAAGTTAGGCTATACCGGAGGCTACACCCTGGTTAAAGAGGCGGTGCGCCCACTCCGGGAAACCCACCGCCAGCTTGAGGCGGCAACAGCCCGCTTTGAAACCCCTCCCGGACTGCAGGCGCAGGTGGATTGGGGCAGCAAGAAGATCATGCTCGGAGGTTGCCTAACCAGAGTCTGCATCTTCGTCATGGTACTGGGCTTCTCCAGGGCCATATATGTGGAGTTCACACTAGATGAAAAGCTGCCCACGCTGATCGCCTGCCATGAGCATGCGTTCGCTTGGTTCGGAGGTATTCCGGAGGAGATTCTCTATGACAACCCTAAAACCATTGTCCTTGACCGGGCTACTGCAAATGCCAGGATCAATCCTAAGTTTGAAGACTTCTGCCTTTACTACGGCTACACTCCCCGGCTATGCCAGCCTTACCGCGCCCGCACAAAAGGTAAGGTCGAGTCGGGTGTGAAGTACGTCAAAAGGTCATTCCTTGCCGGGCAGGAATTCCCATCACTGGCCTCTGCCAACGAGCAGGGCTTGGTCTGGATCAGGGAGGTGGCTGACCAACGAATCCACGGCACTACCCACGAGCAGCCGGCAGCACGTTTCCGGCGGGAAAACCTCCGCCCCCTTACCAACAGACCGCCATATTTTTTACAAGTTTGGCAGATGCGCAGGGTGGCCACCGACTGCTTGGTTTCTTATACTCGGTGCCCTGGAGATATGTGCATCAGACTGTAGAGTTGCAGGAGCGTGGTGACCTGATATCTATCTACCACCAAGGCGTGCTGATCGCCACTCACCGAAAGGCAGAAAGCAAGCACCAAGTAATTATAGATATGGAGCACTATTGGGGCCTGTCAAATAAACATGATGCCACAAAGAAGACAGCTCCTCTGCCGGAGGTCGAGGTCAGAAGCCTGGATGTCTATGCATCACTGGCTGAGGGAGGTGTTCTCGTTGGATAACCCGCAACTTCTCAGAATTCAGGAAAACCTCAAAGTGCTGAAATTGCACCGTACTAGCCAGCAACTCGAAATGCTACTCCAGGAAGCGAGCAAGAACGAGGTGTCATACTCCGACTTCTTGGACAAGCTGTTGGAGGAAGAGATCTCCCTCAAGCATGAGAAGCATATGGCCCTAAGCACCGCATTGGCCAAGTTTCCTTACATCAAGACCCTGGAGTCGTTCGATTTTTCATTCCAGCCATCTATAGATCCGAAGATCATCCGTGAGTTGGCTACCTGCTCCTTCATCGACAGGGCGGAGAACTTGATCCTGCTGGGCCCTCCAGGTACGGGGAAGTCGCACTTATCAGTGGCTCTGGGGTTGAAAGCCATCCAGAAAAAGTACCGGACACTCTTCATCCCGGCCACTGCTCTGATTGCTTCTCTGAACAAGGCATACGCCGAGAACCGCCTGGAGGAAAGGCTCAAATTATACTGCGTTTCCAAACTGTTGATAATAGACGAGATCGGCTATGTTCCGGTTGATGTCCACGGTGCCCATCTCCTGTTCCAGTTAATCTCCAGGAGGTATGAGAGGGGTTCCATTATTTTGACCAGCAACCGCGGCTTCGGGCAATGGGGAGAGATCTTTGGTGATACGATCATCGCCACCGCCATCCTAGACCGCTTGCTTCACCATAGCACCGTCATCAACATTAAGGGTGAGTCCTACCGGTTAAAGAGAAGCAACGCGCCGGACTGATTAGAAAATCGCTGGATGTATCTTTAGCTGAAGGGGGTAGTCTATTACCAACCCTCTCCTAGACTATCTTTTTTAAACTGGGGGGGGGGCAAAATTCAAGTGCCAAAAAGGGTCAATATTCAAACGCCATTGACAGATTCTTTATTTTGGGTTATTTTTTGCTCCAGATCCCTTCGCTGGTCGTTAAGGGTGGAGATAATTAATTGGTACTTGGACTCTGTTTCTTTGGACTCGTTCATTTTTTCTTGGAACATTTGGATACCCTCCATTTCCGTAGTTAATTATCCATGCTGAATTTATCATCGTCGTCGGTAAGTCCTAATTGCCGCCGGAGTTCTTCTATTTCGGCCTCAATATTGGCGTTACTCCTGGGATCATCGTCCTCGGCTTTAGACCTTGCCATTATATCGAACCCCTCGCGGATAAGTCCCAATGTTTTAAGGTATAATTCAATACTCTTGTTGTTCCCTGCTATGGCCTTTTTCGTTAACGTGTCAAGCACCAGGGGTAATGAGTCACCCATGATCTCAATGCTCCTTCTTCGTTGTTCGGCTTGAAACTCCGGGAGCTTCCGCCACCTCCCCAGAGTTCTTACAGAAACACCCACAGCCTGGGCGATCTTGGAGTATTTTACGTTGGAACCTCGCTTTACCAATAGGAACTCTATTGCTGTTTGCATCTGAGTGGTTAACTCACCTTGCTTAACAAGTTTTGGATGTCACTTTTTTCTATCCCCCCTTCTTTTACAACGTGGGCAGCAACCGTTAGAACTGAAATAATCAGATCATCTGCGGCAAATTCATCACGAATTTTCGACTCTACTTCCGGCGTAATTACCCTGGAGCCGTGTTCAATTCGGCAGAGATAGGACTGGGATATATTCAATCTTTGAGCGAACTCCTTCTGGCATTTTAAGATTACTGCGAACCATGCGAACAATATTACCGTTCAATATCAATAGACTCTTCACCCCTTGCATTAAAATTGACATTGAGGCACATTAAAAAAGGCGACCGGCCTCGTTGTTGGAGCCAATCGCCTTTGAAAGGAGAGTCTGCCGAATGATAGGAGAAAAATCTGCTCTCTATTATACATATGTTTCTAGCATTGCTTTTTACAAGTTACATATATTATTCTCTTGACCTTAAAACAACTGCCCCTGCTCCTCGACCAACTCCCAAACTTGATAATAGTTTATCCCTTCTACAAGGCAGCATATATTCGTCTCATCTCTAATTCCTGCATAGGATTAATGTATAGTATTTACTGTGTTGTTATTATCTTGTATTTATTTTATATTGCTATCTTTTTACACAAACAAGAAGGAAAAGTTAATTTCTTGTGGTAAATATTGCTATACCAGATACTATTTCATTCAATGGAGGAGAGTATTATTGATAAATGCAAACCCATATCTTGAACGATATTTATTTGAGAAACTAGGAGCTTATTATGAGATCAATCCATTTGAAGCCGGATGCAACTTAAATAACGATGAAGAATCCACTAAACGCTATTTAGGTACTTATTTTCCAAGAAGTTATGTTGAATCTTACCATATCTATCAAAATATTCTAAATCAACTCATGTTAAATTCCCTAACAGCAAATCAAACTATAGAGATTCTTGACATTGGTTCGGGAACGGGTGGCAACTTATTTGGTTTATTAACTGTATTAAACGAACGAATAAAAAATGCTACTATTAACATACACTCTATTGACGGAAACCCTATAGCACTCAATTATCAAATAAAAATGTTAACTGACTTTTATAGTTACTGCCCGCAAAATGGAAATAATATTTATCTCAATCACTACTCCAAAAATTTCCCCAACAAGAATTATATCATTCCTCTGATAGATAGATTGAATTTTAATATAGGATTCGATATAATACATAGCTTTAAGTTCGCTAATGAGTTTTATAATCAAGATAGCATTCTAAACCATGGTACATATTTAGAAATGTTAAGAGTTGGGCATCAATACTTGCGTCCCAACGGATTAATGCTAATTGAAGATATGACTAATGTGGTAGGCAATAGCGATTTTAATGCTATTATTATGAGCAATGAATGCAAATATTTTTTTAACAATTATGAGATCGACTTAGTTTATATACTTCCAAA
This sequence comes from Pelotomaculum sp. PtaB.Bin117, assembly GCF_002067195.1. Classification (NCBI taxonomy): domain Bacteria; kingdom Bacillati; phylum Bacillota; class Clostridia; order Eubacteriales; family Desulfotomaculaceae; genus Pelotomaculum; species Pelotomaculum sp. PtaB.Bin117. The sequence goes on from NZ_MVQM01000007.1 coordinate 4,409, forward strand.
ATCTTGTGCCCTGTGGTATAATATATGTACAAATTCAAGTTGTTATTCAAAAATAGAATATACAATATCGCATAGGGGTATTAGAAGAGATATTTCCAAGGTTACTTTTAGACTTTTTGTTAAGAACCCTTTAGTCCAACAACTTTTTAACCTAATCGCTAGTCAGGGTATTAATTGTTATCAAATATCTGAAAGAAATTATTGTGAGGGTTCAACTTATAGGTGTGGTATTGATTTTCCCCCAAGCAACGTTGTAGCTGATGCATTTTTCCTATGAAATATTAGAAAGGAACAGATAAATGATTTTTAGTGTTAGTAGAAGAACAGACATACCTGCCTTTTATAGTAAATGGTTTTACAACAGAATTAAAGAAGGTTTTGTTTTAGTAAGAAACCCAATGAACAGTAAGCAGATTAGCAGGATAGACTTAAACCCTGAACTAATTGATTGTATTGTATTTTGGACCAAAAATCCAAGGCCGATGCTAAAATATCTCCATTTATTAAATAAATATACTTATTATTTTCAGTTTACTTTAAACTCATATGACAAAACAATTGAAGTTAATCTACCGAGCAAAAAATCTATAATAAATGATTTTATTCATTTATTCATTACATTAGGGAAGAATAGAATAATCTGGCGTTACGATCCTATTTTAATTTCGGATAAATTCAGCAAAGAATATCACTACAAATGGTTTGAATATTTGTGTAAGCTTTTACACCCATATACAAATAAATGTGTAATAAGTTTTATTGATGTCTATGCAAAAGCTAAAAGAAACCTAAAGCATATAAACTTGAAATCTTTAAGCGATTTGGATATGTGTGAAATCTCTTCTCAACTTTCTAAAATAGCTTATAATTATGGGTTAATAATTGAAACATGTTCTGAGATGATAGACTTTGAGAGTATTAAAATACAACATGGAAAATGCATTGATGATATGTTAATTTCTCAGCTACTTGGGGAGAAGATAGTCATAGAGAAAGATCCAAATCAGCGAGAGATTTGTGGATGCGTGAAAAGTATTGATATTGGAGAATACAACAGTTGTAAACACAGTTGTCTATATTGTTATGCAAATTTTAATCAAACTATGGTATCCAGGAATTGGGCCTCGCATGATGATGAGTCACCCATATTAATTGGACAGATAAATGATAATACAAAGATTCACAATAGACCTATGATATCTTACCGTAGTAAACAACTCAGATTTTTTGAAGAATAAATGTAGAAGATAATCCACCCACGAGGTTAAAGAAATCAACAACTTACTATCGAATATTACTTTAATAAGCCCCCGAATGAATTAATCTGCTTAACAATACGTTCATTCAATATTTTTTCGTAGAACTTTTTTAATAATAATAATTTCTACAAATTTAATATTCTCTTGCAAAAGAGTAATGCTACTGTTAAACTGTCATCAGCAGGACAATCCTCGTTTTACAAACCATGATGTATCCAAATTTCACGAAAAATATGTTCCGTAACAATCCACGGAAGGATACAGCCACAAGGCTTCCAGCGATTTTCGCGTGGCGACGCCAGACGAATTTCGTTTGAGGGGCGTGTGGGCAACCGTACGGGTTCAAGTCCCGTCTCCGACACCAAAGCCTTTAAAAATAAGGACGAAGGATTTATTCACGTCCTTATTTTTTTGTGGCGTGTTGGATGGTTAAAATAGGCGTATTCAATAAAATAAGGGAAAAACGTTGAGGAGGCTAAAAATGTTGGGAGGCAAGATATTCCAAAATCTCTGTTAAAATCCTTTAAATTAGTGGATATTTTCATTGGGTTAGAATATAATAAAGTAAGAAAGTTAAACTTTATTATTTGGAGATGAAGAACATGCTAGTAGAAATAAAACAGAAATCCCAGGTGACAATTCCTAGTGAACTAGTGAAAAAACTCAAGCTCAAACCTGGCGATAAGTTAGAAATAGAAGAGAAGGATGGTTGTTTGATTATTACCCCCGTTTCCATTATTCCCCGGGACCAGATGTGGTTTTATTCTAAAGAATGGCAAGCGGATGAACTGAAAGTCGAACAACAAATACGGGAAGGCCGGGTAAAAACGGCTAAAAGTAAAGAGGAACTATTGAAAGGGCTGGGGTTGGATGAACTATGAACCTATACTACTCTGAGCTTTTTGCCGATAAAGTTAAGCAGCTTTCGCTAGAAGTAAAAGAAGTATTGAAGAAAAAGCTTGAACTGTTGATGGAGAACCCTCGTCATCCTTCGCTTCGCACTAAAAAAATACGGGGGCAAGAGCGTATATTTGAGGCAAGCATTACCATGGAAATTCGTATGACCTGGGAATATACAGAAGACGGCATTTTATTAAGAAATATCGGGGAACATGATAAGACCTTAAAGAACCCATAAAGTTTATTCTAGCGTATTATTTAATCTATTTGTAGAAAAAGCAATATTCGAGTTGAAAATACCTGAGCTTCATTACCCTTTTATTTTTTAAAACGTGTATTCCTGACGCTTCCTAAATGAAATGACCCAACCAGAAAAAAAGAATGCTGAAAAAATGTTAAAATATCAGAAGAAACGTGGATTGATATAAATATTTGAGCAAGGTTGGTTTTGATAAATGAAAAAAACATTATTTATTTGTTTGCTGATTACGCTTTTTATGTTAGGAGGAATTATATACTACGATTTATATCTTAAAAGCAATATATCAAATCAAGCTCCTCAGACAACTGAAGCGAATATCCCACAGCCTGATTCAGAGGACCCGGCACAAACACCAATTGATAATATCCCGGTTAATAGGATTAATGATGTCAACCAGCCAAAGCCATCTGATATTGGGTTGCAAATTATCTATAAGCCGGTTTTATTAACTGATTATCGCAAGCAGTTAGCTCGTGAATATGCCCAAATGCACTACGGTGAGCCATTTGATACAATTATACCTCAAGCTATAGTAATCCATTGGACAGCATCAAATAGCATGCAAGCAGTTTACAATTATTTTTATGGCGAGGAAGCAAGCACGGATCGGGAATACGGAAAGTTAAATTTAACTTCACATTATCTTGTTGATAGAGATGGGACCATTTATCAGCTAACACCGGAAACTAATCTGAACCGGCACGCGATAGGGTTGAACTGGTGTTCAATTGGAATAGAAAATGTCGGGGGCGTAAACGGTAACCAGGATTTAACAGACGCACAGCTTGAATCAAATGAAAAGATTGTACGACATTTAACAAGTAATTATCCGTCAATCAAATATTTGCTTGGGCATTACCAGCAAGACCGCACTAAAAAAGCAGGGCTGTGGAAAGAAAATATAAGCGAATATTATGCGGATAAACCTGACCCCGGCCCCGTTTTCATGCAAAGTCTCATAAATAAGGTTAATGATTTGAAATTAGTTACGTTTCCAATTATTGAGCCCTCTTGACAATTGATTCTAAAAGCCATTTTAGAAAAACGGCCATAAAAATATAAATTGGTAATGAATAAATATGTTTCCACACAACTGGCTCATATAGTTCTAGCCACACTAAAATAGGTTCAAAAACAAAAGAATTTAAAAGAGATATTCCTATCGAAGCGAAAATAAACGATTTCCACTTGGGGAAATATTGATACATCAGCATGTAAATCATTGGCAGAAATACTAGATTCACAGGTATCATGGGTGGTAATAAGGGTAAAATCATAATCGGATATCGCCAAAATCCAAGAGCGAAACCAGCGACATCTAAAATATTGGAAAATAAGGACACCATAAGCCCGTAGGTTACAATCCGGAGCAACCTTTTTTTATCAACCAATATCCACCAGGCGATAATAAAGAAGATAACCGTTATTACTGCAGCCCACCAGCTAAAGGAGAATACAGCTTCTTTTAACCATAACTCTAAGAGGGAGCTTCTTAGAGCCCCGTTTTGTTCTTGGATTTTTTGCCATAAATAATTGTTTTCAATATTTTTTACTAAAGAAAATTGAATTAAAATTGAGTTAAATATTTCCTTCGTAAATATCCTGCTCCCATTTGATTCGGTAGTTTAGTTGAGTTTTTCTATAACAATATTATTTACAGACTTGGAAATAATATTTGACGAAAAATTTTTTGTCTAATATCCGGGAGTAAGGATGATAGTAAAAAAATAGATAAGGCGGGTAAGCCATATAAAAATATGGTTGCATTGTCCAGGGGGCAGGTAGTTAATCTCTGGATCAATCTGAATAAATGCTCCCGCCAATAAATTCTCTAAGAATGGAATTGAAAGGAATTTTGGCAGAATCCATCGGCTTAAAAAATGACAACAGGTTCATCAGCCGCTCTTTTGTAGCATAATGAGGAGAATCTTTACTGACTTTCTCCAGGGAAGCCTCCGCGAAGGGGCGCAAGACGTTTAGCTCATAGAGCAAACTTGAATTAAACATTACATCACATTCTTCCTGGTATTTAAAGACGCTCTTGATTTCACCCTTGCGCACATTGTCCCACTGGTTGAAGGTGGTATCGGGATTTAATCCTCTAAACCGGTCGTCTCTGACCATTCTGCGGATCATCCTAACCTCCGTGGTGGGAATCCTGTTCATTATGTCGATGTTGAGTTCGAACAATGCGCTAATGTAGATCTTAAAAAAAAGGTTTCTGCTTATGTTGGGCAGCAGGCTGGGATTTAACGCGTGAATACCTTCAATCAAGAGAATTTCATCAGGTTTCAGCTGCATGGTTTTTGTTTTGTGGCTGCGGCAGCCGGATACAAAGTCGAAAATTGGGGTTTCCACAGTTTCCCCTTTGATGAGATCTTTTATCTGTTGTTGCATTAGCTTAAGATCAAGCGCTTGCAAGGCATCAAAATCATACTTGCCGTCTTTATCGCGCGGAGTCTGTTCCCGGTTTAAAAAATAATTGTCCAGTGAAAGAGGAATCGGCTTTAATCCATTGACCCGCAACTGAGTGGAGAGCCTGCGCATAAAAGTTGTTTTTCCTGATGAAGAAGGGCCTGAGATGAGGATCACTTGCACAGCGCGGCGCTGTTGAATAATCGTATCGGCGATATCGGAGATTTCCTTTTCCTGCAAGGCTTCCGCAATGCTGAGCAGTTCCATGCTGTGTCCAGATGCGATATATTTATTCACGTCGGGAACAAATTCTAATTCAAGATTATCCAGCCACTTGCGGGTTTTATCATATGTCTCAGCCAACTTTTGGGGCAGGGTAAAAGGTTTTACTCCTTCTTTATTGATTTCCGTAAAGTCTATAATAAAACCCGAAGAAAAGGGAATTAATCTAAAGTTGTCAATCTTTGAAGAACGATTATTCGCCGGATACAATGCTTTGATAATGGTATTGCCCACC
>NZ_MVQM01000008.1:0-15609 GCF_002067195.1 Pelotomaculum sp. PtaB.Bin117
ATCGGCGCAAACCGCCGCAAGGCGAACTTGGCCGGGGTCAAGCCCCTGCAAAGCGCGCAAAACCGGCACCGCCAGCAAGTAATACCCCACCGCGCACGCCGACGGATTTCCGGAAAGTGAAATGATCAGCTTGTTTTCGCGGACGGCAGCGCTGCCGTGACCGCCCGGTTTTACTTTGAGGCCCCAGTACAACAAGTCCGCTCCACTTTGTTTAAATACGGAAACAGCCTGATCACCAACCCCGTAAGCCGTCCCGCCGGTAGTGAGCACGAGGTCGGACATCTGAAGCAGCTTCTCCAGCCGTTGTCTTATTTCCGTGGAGCTTTCAGCGCCGGCCAATTCAACGCTGGTCACCCGCCCTCCGTCGCGCGTCACCAGCGCGGCCAGGAGCAAGCCGTTGCTGTCCCGCATCTGGCCCGGCCGCGGTGTTTCACTGCAGGAAACGATATCCGGTCCCAAACCTAAAATAGCGACTCGCGGGCGCCTGAACACGTCCACCTCCGTTTTCCCATAAGCCGCCAGCACGCCGGCCAACCCGGGATTAAGGACGGTGCCTTGGCGGGCAAACCGATCTCCAGCGTGAAAGTCCTCTCCCTGCACTTTAATGTTGCCGCCAGGCGGGATCTTTCCTCGAAAAGTAATGTATTCGCCCTCCGGTTCAGCAGCCTCTTGCGGAATAACCGCCGCCGCGCCGGCAGGTAAAGGACCGCCCGTAACAACTGCGACAGTTTGGCCGGGGCCGATCTCCGAGCGGGGAGTTTCACCCGGCAGGAGGCGTTCTTTCACCTCAAAGCGCGTGTGGTCGCTCCCGCCTTCCGCGGGCACGGCATAGCCGTCTACCGCAGCCTGCGGGTATTGGGGCAGGTCATGGTCCGCATATATGTCTTCCGAAATAACACAGCCCAACGCCTGCAGCAGGGGAACAGTCTCCCCCGGCAAAAGCGTGACACGGCTCAAGATCAACTCCCGCGCCTTTTCCAATTCCACATTTTCAAGCACTCTACTTCTCCCGCCCTTACTATTAGATTTCTGCCGCCTTGCCGAATGAACACGCCGGATAGCGGCAAACCTCGCATTCTTCACAGAGCCCGCCCTGTCCCAGGGCGACAATATCTGCCTTGCTCAACCGCTCACCGGCGAAAACACGCGGCAGGACAAGGTCAAAAACGGTAGTTTTGTTAAACATCACGCAGCCCGGCAGGCCGCACACCGGCACATCCCCCAGATAAGCCAGCATAAACATGGAGCCCGGGAGCACCGGCGCCCCGTAAGAGACGACATCGGCCCCGGCAGCCTTGATCCCGGTGGGGGTAACGTCATCCGGGTCTACCGACATGCCTCCGGTTACTATTACTAATTCTACACCTTCACCGATCATCCTGCGTATTTCCGCGGCGATCCAGTTCGGGTCATCGGGCACGATCACATGGCCGTGCATCAGTGCGCCGAAGGACTCGGCTTTTTCCCGGACAACACTGTAAAAGCCGTCCTCGATGCGCCCCGTGTAAACCTCGCTGCCGGTAGTTACAATCCCAACCCGAAGCGGCTGAAAAGATTTTACAGACAGCAACGGCTCCGGCCCGGAGCAGATTTCGTCCGCTTCCTCCAGGATATGACGCTGGATCGTCAGCGGGATCACCCTGGTGCCGGCGACAATTTGCCCTTTAAAGACCACCCGGTTGTTGTGCGCAGTCGCCAGGACCACCCCGTCCAGGCTGTTGAGGCGGTTCAACCGGCCGCCCCGCACTTTCAGAAGGCCGTCGTGGGCGGCCCGCAGGCTTACCTTGCCCTGACTGGGCTCATTCCAGATCAGGCCCGGCCCTGCGGCAAGCCTGGCCAGACGCAGGGCCGCTTCGTCTTCGTGGACTAAATCGTTTGCCGGTTCCCAAACATAAATGTGCGCTTTACCCAAGTCCAGGAGTTTAGGAATATCTCCGGACGTAATGAGCTGACCCTTCCGGAAGGCCCGTTCTTTTTTGCGTCCGGGGATAATTCTGGTAATATCGTGGCAGAGAACCATGCCCACCGATTCGGCTACAGGCACCTTCAGCATGTAATAACCTCCTAGATTTTCTTGATTTTCACGGCGCAAATCTGATAATCGCTCTGTGCTCATCAAACGGAACACCAATCTTTCAAATATGCAATTTATCTCCGTATGGCATCCGCAGCGCCCTTCTCGCCCGCGCTTTGACAATATCCGGGTTATGTGATATTATCTTTCTGCCCATCCTAATTAATTACCGACAATTCACCCACGTCCCATATTAAGAGTGCATGAAGGGAGCTTGACAGAAAGTTGATCCGGACAAAACAACGTAAAGAAATGCAGACTTCAATTAAGAAAAGCTGGATTCTTGAAAAGGCGGGAGTGCTCTTCTGGCAAAAAGGATATCACAACACAAGCATGAAAGACATTGCCAACGCCTGCAACTGCAGACCCGCCAACTTTTACAATTATTTTAAAAACAAAGAAGACATCCTGTACGAGGTAATCAGGAGCATCACCGAACAGGGCGTTTCCTCCATTCTATACCTGGAAAAAGATCAAGAAATAAACCCGGTTGAACAGTTACGGTCACTGATTAAGAGCCATTTCGGCTTCCTGGCCAGTCTGAAACAGTCAAACGTAATGATATCCGACACAGGAATGAAATATTTATCCCGCGAGCACCGGAAAGAAATCATCAGGCTGCGCGACATCTACGACAGCATCCTGCATAAAGTCATCCAACGGGGTATTGACGCCGGCTACTTTGCCACCACGGATGTTAAGGTTGCCGGCTATCTCATCGCATCCATAATTGTCCGGAGCAGCGTCTGGTTCTCGATGAAAGGAAGATTATCCGTGGACGAAGTCAGTGATATCATGTTTAACTTCGCTTACAGGGGCATTAAGGCCGACGATGCGAATCCGCCCAAAAGGAATGCCTGATTCTTAAAACCTTGGACAATTAGTCAACCTGTAAAATTTTGTCCCCCACAAAATCTTGGGTTTTGTGGGGGATTTGCTTGTATGCTACTTATCTCTAACAACTTAGGAATGGTGCTGGCGTTATTAGTTGCAAGTAAAGGTCTCAGGTCTAAAAAGAAAGAAACTGTGTTATCCTTCTGCCTTATCTGCTTGGATCTATTTTGACGAGGCGGCAGGCATTTCCTCTCATGGTAATATAGCCGGACACTCTGTCTCTAACCCTGGAGTCAAGCAGGAGGTTGACGTTGGCCTGTGGCCAGCCGTGCGGGATGGACACTGCGCCCGGTCTGATATCTTCGGTTACTCTGGCTTTGATCTTGATCCGGCCGCGCTGTGTTTCCACACCCATCATTTCACCGTCGATGATGTCATATTTCTTGGCGGTGACCGGGTGGATCATTGCGTAGGGCTCGCCCATTAACGCCCGCAGTCCGGGTACGTCATGCATCTGGGCGCCGATGTATTCCTGATTCCTGGCGCCGGTGAGCAGTGTTTCCGGATATAGATTGGCCAACTCAGGATTGGCAACATAGCTTTGTTCCGGCTCGACGTGCTCGGGCATGGGATCCGCGCCCAACCTTTCCATCTCTTTGGAGTATAGTTCTACTTTACGACTGTTAGTGGCAAAGCCGACTCTGTTAAAGAGCTCATATTCGATCTCGCCGAAATACATGCCCGCCGGGTTATCGACCAACTGCTGATAAGTAACACCGGTTGTTGAGAACATGTGCTCCGCAACCTCTTCGTCTGTCTTCCATGGGAAATATTCGCCCAAGCCAATCTTATGACCAAATTGGCTCCAGATCCACCAGATCGGTTTGCTCTCGTAAAGCGGCTCGATGACTTTCTTGCGCAGCATGATATAGGGCACGCAGTGCGAGATGGCATAGGGGAAGCCGCCGATGCCCGTCTCTTCCAGGAAGGTGCAGGCAGGTAGCGCATAGTCGGCCAATTGGCTGGTTTCGGTCATGTACGGGTCGATGCTTACAAATAACTCTAGATGCTTTAAAGCCTCTAAGAAGCGGTTGCTATCCGGGAAGGTCAGAGCCGGGTTGCTGCCCGAGCTGATGAAGGCCTTGATCGGATACGGCTTTTCAGAGATCATTGCCTCTGTCATCATTGATGCGGAACCGTATGGGGGAGTGCGTTTGTTGAACTGGTGGAATACCGGGTATTCATCGTATCCAAGGTTTTTCTCCTCAATCGGCACACGCAGGTCGGCCAGGCGGATTTGCGGGCAGGTCACCCATCCGCCAGGGCGGTCGACTTTGCCGCAAATGGCGATTAAGATGTTAAAAGCTCTTTCAGTCTGGAGGCCGTTTTGATACTGGTTCAGGTGGCCCACGCCTTCCAAAATGGCGGCTTCTTTGGTATTTGCGAACATCCGCGCAACCCGCCTGATGTCCGCGGCCGACACGCCGCTGATTTCCTCAGCTCTTTCCGGTGTATATTTCTTGACATGCTCTGTCAGTTTATCAAAACCTTCGCACCATTTTTCAACGAATTCATGGTCATAAAGGTCTTCAGTAATAATGGTATTCATCATGGCCAGGGCGATGGCGCAGTCGGTGCCCGGGCGGGGCTGCAGATAGAGGGCTTGTTTTGCCAGCGGAATCTTGCGCACGTCAATAACGACTAGTTCTAACTCACCCTTCTCGAGTCTTTCCCGGATGTCCTTGCCAATCGGGAAGTAACTATCCTCAGGGTTGTGTCCCCAGAGAATAATCAATTTGGCATTGCGGGGCTGTTCCACCGGGTAGCGGCCAAAGGTAATCTGGCGGGCCAGGATCCGGGTGCGGAAACAAATTCCTTCCGGGTTAAAGAAGTTCGGCGAGCCGTAAGCTTTGGCAAAGCGCTGGTTAAATGCAGCCATTTCGAAGTGCTCGACACCAACTGAACCGGTCCAGGTAGCCAGGGTGTGAGCGCCATATTTTTCCTTCAGTTCTGCTAATTTATTAGCAATTTCAGTCGTTGCCTGATCCCATGAAATTCTCTCGAATTTCCCGTTGACTTTCTTCATGGGGTATTTCAAGCGGTTCGGGGAATATGTTCCTTCCACTAGAAATTTGGCCTTGGCGCATATTTCACCTTTGTTCAGCCAGTGATCGGGTGTGCCCTCGACCTTGACCAACTTGCCATCTTCCACGTAGCAATCAATGCCGCAGCAGTTAATGCACAAGGCACAGTCAGTTTGAATCTTTTGCATTTTCTTAACCTCCAAGATTTATTATTCGATTTGAATAAACGACCACTAACTCACCAGCAAAATTTTACCACCTTTACGAAATCCAAATTTATCGACGTCACATTAAACACCCTTTAGCGAGTAGCATTCACTCGCAGCGCCTCTACTGATACCTGAACAATAGTGAAACGGCTTTGTTTAATGCCGCACCCCCTTTGAACACCTACTATTTTCAGCCGGTTCCTGCTGCTATTACTTTTGTATCAGTGGATAAAAAACTGCATGATCCGGTATGGACGGATAAAGGAGAGTTAGTCGCAAATTGATTAATTAATGAACATTAATTAATCGGTTGAAGTATAACATTAACCATTTGGATTGTCAATAGATAGGTAGCAATTATACTTTGTCAACGTAAGGCTTCTTTCATATATTAATCAGTATTGTCAACCATTGATTGACCGCCTACAACTGCGATTAAACATGAATTACCGTTCCTTAAGAAGTAATCTTGTCCTTCAGGTATTGACGCCACTGCCGTGGCCTTGGCTATAGAGCTATTGATTCAATATTTGCAGGCAATCCCTCCTTGCCAGTTTTACCGGGTTATATGTAATTCTTATGCCAATCAACCTCCGAACTTGCATGCAAGAGAAACCCTATCTTTACGGCAGGATATTCATCAGAGATTCATCCGAACTATGTATGAAAGTCACACACTGTATGATAAAAAGACAAAAAAGGCAATACAAACATCGGAACATCTTCCATAATTTATATTGCCTCAAATGAAGTGATTTATGTTTTTATACCCTATCGGCCCGGCAACCTATATTTCTTTCTTTATAATCACCCGTTCAATCAAATCGGCTGTTCCCACTGCGTCGTTCAATCCAAAGCACGGAACCCCGGCACTTTGCGGCACGTTGCTCACCACGGCAAGAAGTTCCTCCGCGGGGATTACCGGCCGTTCAGTTACTCCCTGCTGAAAAATTTCTATCTTGGGCCATTTACCTTTCTTGTATCCTTCGATTACAATCACATCTACCCCGTCAATCATAGAAATTACTTTCTCCGCAACGGGTTCATGGTCAAATTTTTTGATCAGGGACACGCCGCCCGGCGCCGCCAGGGCAACAACGTCCGCGCCGGCCCGGGCGTGCCGCCAGGTATCCTTAGCCGGCTGATCAAATTCCACCGGGTGATGCGTGTGTTTAATAATTCCCACCCGGTAGCCGCGGCGTTTCAGTTCAGCGATCAGCTTTTCCAGAAAGGTTGTCTTGCCGGAATTAGAGTAACCGGCCAGGCCGATTACCGGGATAGACGTTTCCATGTATATCGCTCCTATTCAACAGTCGAAAATTGCTTTGATTTTGATGCCCGTTTGCATAAATAGATCCTTTTTTGACCAGAATAATACAAAAAAGGAGGGTTTTATCCATGGATCTCAGCGCACGCAATCAATTAACAGCCCATGTCAAGAACGTCAAGTCAAATGACATTTCAGCGGAAGTAACGCTTGATGTCGGCGGGCAGGAAATGTGCGCCAACATTACCGCCGACTCGGTAAAAAAACTTGGCATTAAAGCGGGTGATGAAATCACAGCCGTCATCAAGGCCAGTTCAGTAATGCTAATGAAATAATGGCCGGCCTGTCAGGTGGGCTAAATGCGACTCGGTAATTTGCACCCGGACGGTGCGGCCGATGAGTTCCCTGCCACCCGGGAAGACAACCGTTTTATTGCCCCTGTTCTTCCCGGCCAGCAGGCCCGGCCCGGTTTTGCTTTCTCCCTCAACCAGCACCGCCTGCTCCCGCCCCACTTCTTCCCGGTTTCTTTCCAGGCTGATCTTGTTCTGCAGTTTGATCAATGTCTGAATGCGCGCCTTTTTCACTTCCTCCGGGACCTGCCCCTCCAGGGACGCCGCCGGAGTGCCCGGCCGGGTGTTGTAGATAAAGGTGTACGCACTATCAAACCTGGCCCGCCGGACAAGCTCAAGCGTATCGTTAAAGTCATTTTCATCCTCGCCGGGAAACCCGACCATGATGTCCGTGGTGATAGCGGCGTGTGGAATAAGAGCTTTTATTTTCCCCACAAGCTCCAGATACCTTTCCCTGGTGTACCCCCGGTTCATCTTCTTCAATACGCGGTCGCTCCCCGCCTGCACAGGCAGGTGGAAATGCTCGCACACCGTATCCGACGCGGCGATCGTTTCGATAAGCCGGTCGGAAAAGTCACGCGGGTGGGAGGTCATATAGCGTATCCGGCAAATACCGTTTTCCCCGCCATGCTTATCCAATTTTTCCAGCAAACCGGCAAAGTCCATCGCTCGCTCAAGGTCTTTGCCGTAGGAATTGACATTCTGGCCAAGCAAGACCACTTCTCTGCAGCCTTCCCGTCCCAGTCCGGCAACTTCTTTCAGGATATCCTCCGGACGGCGGCTCCGCTCCCGCCCGCGCACATAAGGGACAATGCAATACGTGCAAAAATTATCGCAACCGTACATTATCGCCACCCAGGCGCGAACGCCTTCTTTTCTTTTCACCGGGAGATTTTCCGCAATCCCGCCAATACCGGGCCGGACTGCCAAAACAGGGCTCCCGCGCCCGATCACTCTCCCGATCAAATCAGGAAGTTCGTGGGCGCCGCCTGTTCCAAGAATCAGGTCGACATGCGGAAAACCACGCCTTATTTTCGCAGCCATGCCTTCCTGCTGGGACATGCAGCCGCTCACACCGATAATCATGCCAGGTTTTTCTTTCTTCAGGCGCCGCAGGCGCCCCAGCAGCGAAAAGACTTTGTTCTCAGCGGTTTCCCGGACGCAGCAGGTATTTAAAAGCACGATGTCTGCGCCGTCAACCTCGTCAGCCTGAGTAAAACCCATGCTTTCCAGCATGCCGGCCAGCACTTCCGAGTCGTGCTCATTCATCTGGCAGCCAAAAGTAATTATATGATATGTTTGCGGGTGATAGAATTCGGCCATTGCTTATCTCCTTGCTTGATTCTTTTAAATTATAACCCATGACGCGGACATTTAACAGCAATAAACGGGGTCAGGCTTTACTTTGTGAGATTCTATTCTAGAATCTCACAAAGTAAAGCCTGACCCCATTTACTTACAGCGCCTTGCGGCCGATGTCACGCCGGCAGTGCATGCCGTCAAACCCGATCTTCTCCACAGCTTCGTAAGCCTTGCTTATAGCCGCGGGAATATCCGGACCGGTGGCGGTCACGCCCAGCACCCTGCCCCCGGAGGTGACGATCCGCCCGTCTTTTTCCGCCGTCCCGGCGTGAAATACCATGATATCGTCCGGCACTACATCAAGCCCGCCAATAGCCTTCCCCTTTTCGTAAGAGCCGGGATAGCCGCCGGAGGCCAGCACCACGCAGACTGAGGCCTGGGGTTTCCACTTGATTTCGATCTGAGCCAGGCGGTTTTCCAACACGGCTTCCATGATCTCCACCAGGTCGGTTTCCAGCAGGCTCAGCACCGGCTGTGCCTCCGGGTCGCCGAAGCGGACGTTGAATTCGAGCACCTTCGGCTTTCCATCGCTAACCATCAACCCGGCGTAGATAACTCCCCGGTAGGTCCGCCCCTCGGCTTTAAGCGCGCGGATCATCGGCACAAGGATCTCTTTCATGGCGCGCTTAGCCACTTCCGGCGTATAGACCGGCGCCGGGGCGTAGGCTCCCATGCCGCCGGTGTTCGGCCCCTCATCGTTGTCGAAGGCCCGCTTGTGGTCCTGCGAGGAAACCATCGGTACAACCGTCTCGCCGTCCGTAAAAGCGAGAATGCTGACTTCCTCGCCGGCCAGGCACTCCTCCACCACCAGCCGCGCGCCCGCCTCCCCGAAATCCCGGTCCACCATGATTGAGCGCACGGCGGCCCGGGCCGTCCGCAGGTCATTGGCGATAATCACACCCTTGCCGGCCGCCAGCCCGTCCGCTTTAAGCACACACGGCACACCGGCTTTTTCGATATAAGCGGCGGCTTCAGCCGGGTCCGTAAAAACAGCGTAGCCGGCGGTCGGTATGTTGTACTTCGCCATAATATCCTTGGCGAAAACCTTGCTGCCCTCAATTTCCGCCGCAGCCCGGGACGGTCCGAATATTTTCAAGCCGGCCGCCTGGAACTGGTCCACAATCCCGGCGGTCAAGGGCGCCTCCGGGCCCACCAGAGTCAGGTCAATGGCCTTTTCCCGGGCAAAAGCCAGCAGGGACGGAATATCCTCGGCGCCAATATTCACGCAAGCGGCCTGGCGGGCAATGCCGGCGTTCCCCGGCGCACAGTATATTTCCGAGACACGCGGGCTCTGCCTGAGCTTCCAGACCAGGACGTGCTCGCGCCCGCCGCCGCCGACGACCAGTACTCTCATATCATTTTCACTCCTTTGCCCCCAGCCCTTCCAGGTAAGCGGTAATAGCGGCGTCATAAGCAGCCGTGTGGGAAAACGCCTCCAGGGCCAGAGCCATTCTCAAATCCGCGCCGGGCTCGCCCCGGCGCAGGGCGTTCAGGACTTCGCCATAGCGTTCCGGGTTGACCACGATCAAAACATGCCGGTAGTTTTTAGCCGCCGAGCGGACCATGGTCGGACCGCCGATATCAATATTTTCAATCGCTTCTTCCAGGGTGACGCCGGGCTTGGCGACAGTTTCACGGAAGGGGTAGAGATTTACCGCCACCAGGTCGATCGGAGCAATCCCGTGCTTTTTCAGCTGGCCGAGGTGATCCTCGTTACGCAAGGCCAGGATGCCGCCGTGCACGTTGGGGTGCAGTGTCTTCACCCGTCCGTCAAGGATTTCCGGGAACCCAGTAACGTCGGAAATATATGTAACCGGGACGCCCGCCTCCCGGAGTGTTTTCAACGTGCCCCCGGTCGACACGATTTCTATTCCCAGGTCCGCCAGCCCCCGGGCGAAATCAACCACCCCGGCTTTATCGGAAACGCTAACCAATGCTCGTCTAACAGGCATATTAGGTCCTCCTGTGATTAAAAATTTAGGTAATCAGAATTTAAGAGTCAGAATTCAGAATATTTTAAGACAAAAGAATGTTTTTGCTACTTAATCTCTTTCGTGAATACTTTCCTGCCCACAATCTTCAGCCGGCCTTCGGCGTACCGCTGAATAGCCTTTGGGTAGATCACGTGCTCCTGCTCAAGGATGCGGGCGGCCAGCGTGTCAGCCGTGTCGTCGTCCAGCACCGGCACCACCGCCTGAATGATAATCGGGCCGGTGTCGACGCCCTCGTCCACAAAGTGAACAGTGCAGCCGCTGAATTTCACCCCGTACGCCCAAGCCTGCTCCTGCCCGTGCAGCCCCTGGAAAGCAGGCAACAGCGCCGGGTGAATGTTCAGGATTTTATCCGGAAAAGCATTAAGCATTACAGCGCCGACAACGCGCATGTAGCCGGCCAGGCACACCAGTTCAACCCCGTGCCTCTGCAATAGCTCAACGATTACTTTTTCGTACTCTTCCTTTGAGCCGTAGCTTTTCAGATCGACGAACTCGGCCGGAATGCCTCGCTGCCGCGCCCGTTCCAGGGCGTACGCATCGCTGTGGTCACTTATTACGACCGCCACCTCCGCGTCTATCCTGCCGGCGGCGGCCGCGTCCATGATAGCCTGAAGATTGGACCCCCGCCCGGAGGCCAGCACACCCAGGCGCAACTTGCCCAAATTTCTCCCTCCTCAAATATACCTTACTCCACCTTCACCCTCCACCACTTCGCCAATCAAATAACTCTTCTCTCCCCGGGCCGCCAGGTCATCCATCACCGCGCCGGCCTCTCCTTCGGAAACGACGGCCACCATGCCCACGCCCATGTTGAAGGTGCGCAGCATTTCCGCTTTCTCCACCCCGCCGGCTGTCTCAATCAGCTCAAACACCGGAGGCGCCGGCCAGGCGCCCATCCTGATCCGCACCGCCGTGCCGCCGGGCAAAATCCGGGGGATATTCTCAGTAAGCCCGCCCCCGGTAATGTGCGCCAGCCCCTTGACGCCGAAACGTTCCAGCAAGGGCAAAACCGCGCGCGCGTAAATCCTGGTGGGCTCCAGCATTTCTTCACCGACAGTGCGGCCCAGCGCTTCCAGCCGGGTATCCACACCATGACCGGCAATGTCTAGCAGCGCCTTCCGCGCCAGCGAGTACCCGTTGCTGTGCAGACCCGACGAAGGGATGCCGATCAGCTTGTCGCCGGGAACGATACCGCGGCCGTCAATGATCCTGCCGCGCTCAACCACTCCCACCGCGAACCCCGCCACGTCATACTCTTCCGGTCCGTAAAACCCGGGCATTTCCGCCGTCTCCCCCCCGATCAGGGAGCAGCCGGCCTGCCGGCAGCCCTCCGCCACCCCGGCCACGATGTCCGCCACCTTCTCCGGCACCAGCCGGCCGACAGCCAGGTAGTCCAGAAAGAAAAGCGGCTCGGCGCCCTGGGCCAGGATATCGTTGACACACATGGCCACCGCGTCGATGCCGATGGTGTTGTGCCGGCCGGTCAGCATGGCCACCCTGAGCTTCGTGCCGACCCCGTCCGTACCGGAGACGAGCACCGGCTCGCGGTACTTGGCGGTATTCAAGGCAAACAGGCCGCCGAAGCTGCCGATGTCGGCCAGCACCTCCGGCCGGAAAGTGCTCCGCACGGCGCCGCGCATCAGGCGCACCGCCTCGTCGCCGGCTTTGATATCCACCCCCGCGTCCGCGTAGGTCAGGCCTGTCTTCTGCTCAGCCATAAAAAACCTCCTAAATTAAGTTCAGAAATAATCTATGTTCATTCAAGAATAAACTTGTCCCGCTCACAAGTCTTCGGGATTTCCACGGGGTAGTCGCCGCTGAAACAGCCGGTGCAAAAATTATCCCTTTTCTCCCCGAAAACACTCAGCAGTCCTTCCAGGCTCAGGTAATGAAGACCGTCGGCGCCGATAAACTCCCTGATTTCTCTCAGGGGTTTCCGGCAGGCAATCAATTCATCCTCTTTCGAGATGTCAATACCGTAAAAACAAGGCTTGATCACCGGCGGTGAACTGATGCAAAAGTGGACTACTTTCACGCCGCACTCCCGCAGCATGTTGACAATTTTGCCGCTGGTAGTGCCCCGGACGATTGAGTCGTCCACCATGACCACCCGCTTGCCGTCCAGCACGTCCCGGATGGGATTCAGCTTGAGCCTCACCCCCAGGTCACGGATGCTCTGGCTGGGCTGAATGAAGGTACGGCCGATGTACCGGTTTTTCATCAGGCCCTCTTCAAAAGGAATACCCGATTCGGCGGCGAAACCCCTGGCGGCGGCGATACCTGAATCGGGTACGGGAATGACCATGTCGGCCTCGACCGGGTACTCCCTGGCAAGCTGGCGGCCCATATCCCGGCGCACCTTGTTGATATTGAACCTGTCCATGCAGCTGTCGGCCCGGGCAAAGTAGATGTACTCAAAGATACAGTGCGCCCTCTTGCCGTCCTGAAAGGCCATGTGGCTGCTCAGGCCGTTCTCGTCAACAACGATGATTTCACCGGGCTTCACGTCCCGGATCATCTCCGCTCCGACAGTATCCAGGGCACAGGACTCGGACGCCAGTACATACGCATTGCCGCGCCGGCCCAGGCACAAAGGCCGGATGCCGTTCGGGTCGCGGACGCCAATCAGTTTTTTCTCGGTAAGGATCAACAGTGAATACGCGCCCTTGATGTCGGCCATGCTCTTCTTTATGGCATCGACAAGGCTGTCCTGGCTGTACCTGGCGATCAAGTTGACAATGGTTTCGCTGTCGGTGGTGGATTGAAACACCGACCCGGCGGAATACAACAGGGAGCGAAGCTCGGTCGTATTGGTCAGGTTGCCGTTGTGGGCCAGCCCGAGCATGCCTCTCGAAGAATGAAAAACGAACGGCTGGGCGTTAAGCGGGCTGTTGGTGCCGGTGGTGGAATAGCGCACATGTCCAATGGCCAAATGCCCCTGGAAACTGTTCAGTTTTTCATGGTTGAACACTTCGGAAACCAGGCCCATGTCTTTTTGCAGATGAATCTTCCTCCCGTCGGCCACGGCTATGCCGGCGCTTTCCTGCCCCCGGTGCTGCAGGGCATACAAGCCGTAGTAAGTGAGCCTGGCCACGTCCAGGCCGGGGCCGTAGATACCGAAGATGCCGCACTCTTCCCTGGGTTTATCCCCTTCCAGGGCTTCACCCGGGTCGTTCTTGTATCCCTCCATTTTCCTCTCCCCCATAACATTCAAGTATTCAGGTCGGGAGCATTCTCCCATTCCCGGCTCTCTGACTCCTGCCCTCTGTTCCCTGTCTCCTGTCTTTTGGCTCCTGTCTCCCAGTTCTCTGACTCCTGAATTCTGACTCCTGCTCTACATTCCGTTCAGCTTGTCATACTCGCCCAGCACACCGTTCGCGTCGTAGTAGCCGATTTCTTTCAAGCCTATCTCATTATACTTTTCAATAGTGCGGTCAAGCGTGGCCTGACCATAAATATAGGCGATCAAAGTATTGAATTTATCTTCTTGAATATCGATAAATTTCCGGTCGACTTGCGGCGTTCCCGGATAATAGCCTTCCGCCTGCCCGGCCCGCAAATGCTCGAGGAAAGACCTGCCGGACTTCAAGGCCGCCGCTTTCGCCGATTTCGTGGCCTCGAACCAGCCGGAATGCATAATCTTATAATAATCCCTCATAGACTGTTTATTAAAGTTGACAAAGTAATACTTATTATTATAATTCGCTTTAGTGGTCACCCTGATCGAGTCGGTGTCAATGGTGTCGACGAAAACCAGCTTGCCGCCGTCCCGCGCGATTTCCCACTTGAGATCCCATAAGAACAAGCCGAGTTTGTTAAAGAATTCCGCCACCAAAATCCCGCCCAGAATACACATTTTAATGATATCCAACAGGCTTTTGCCGTTGCTTCCGCTGATATGCAGGGCTTCCTGCAATTTCAAACTCCTGTCCTCAGGCTCATACTTGGTGGTAAAGTCCACCACCGGTTTTGCGAACAGCGTCCAGGGCACCAGCTCTTCCTGCAGCCCAAGCTCTTTAAGATAATTTTTTCTCTCTTCACCGTTCATATTCACGTAATTTCTATAAATGGAAGATCCCGAGGTAACGCCGATACGCACGATATTTTCCAGAGGGACGACATACTTGTCCGCGCCGTAATACCCGCTGTAGTCCCATAAATGATTATCATTGTACGAAACGCGCCCTGGCTTGATAATTTTATACTTCTTGACTAAAACATACTGGCTCGGATGCGGGGGAAATGATTTAGCGTACACTGCACCGGTATTCTGGTCAATCATGCCCAGGTGGTGCGTGTCCGCCCCGTTCAGCCGGAAATCCTCCAGCGGGCCTTCACATAAAAATGCCAGGAATTCCTTGTCCTGCGCATACTTCCGGCAGATATGCCCGTATATGTTTTCCCATTCCTCAGGCGTTTCCAGCAGGGAATATATTTTGTGCCTTAACGCCGTCCGGCAGATGTCGCTGTGCGGAATGGAAAAAATAGTGCCGACATCAAACACCGAACCGCCCGGCATGGTCTTGCAAACCATCCACTCCGGATGCTCTTCCAAAAAATACAGCTCCTGCACCGAACCGTTGTAGTCCGGCTGGCGCAGTTTGGATAAATCAATCACAGTCCTTTCACTCATCTCACTCATCGGAATCATTCACCCCAATATTTATTCTCACAAACCAAACCGCCGATAGACATCATCCACATGCTTCAAGTGGTAGTTATAGTCGAACAGTTCGTCTATCTCCTTTTCAGTGAGCAGGGCGGTTACTTCGCCGTCTTTCAGCAGCAAATCGCGGAAACTCGCCCCGGTGCGCCAGGACTGCATGGCGTTGCGCTGCACCAGCTCGTAGGCGCGCTCCCGGTTGACGCCCTTTTCTTCCACCAGGGCCAGCAGGACACGCTGGGAAAAGATCAGCCCGTGCGTGCGCTCGACATTGCGCAGCATGTTTTCCGGATAGACCAGCAGGTTGGTGATGATGCCGGTGAGCTTCACCAGCATGTAGTCCAGCGTGATGGTGCTGTCGGGAACAATCACCCGCTCCACCGAAGAGTGGGAGATATCCCGCTCGTTCCAGAGCGGCACGTTTTCCATGGCCGCCAGCGCGTTGCCGCGCAGGAGGCGGGCCAGCCCGGAGACGCGCTCCCCGGTGATCGGGTTGCGCTTGTGCGGCATGGCCGAGGAGCCCTTTTGGCCCTTTTTGAAAAATTCCTCCACTTCCAGGATGTCGGTGCGCTGGAGGCTGCGCAGTTCAGTGGCGAACTTGTCCAGGGAACTGCCGATCACCGCGATGGTGGTCAGGTACTCCGCGTGACGGTCCCGCTGCAGCACCTGGGTGGATACCATGGCCGGCCGCAGACCCAGCCTGGCGCAGACATGCGCCTCCACCCGCGGGCTGATGTTGGCATACGTCCCGACCGCGCCGGAGATCTTGCCC
>NZ_MVQM01000009.1:0-8071 GCF_002067195.1 Pelotomaculum sp. PtaB.Bin117
GCAAACGCCTCCGCCTCGGCTCACATCAGCCCGCAATGCGGGCTGAAGGACGTTTCCCGCCGGGGTCGGATTTTGCCATTTGGGGTTGCTACAGGAGTCGCAGGCCGCCGGCAAAGCCCATAGCCGAAGGCTTTCCACAGGCGTCGCGACAGGCGTTGCGGCAAAAATGCGCACCGGATTGGAGGTGGACAATATGGCAGAAGAAAACAAAAAGAAATTCCCCTTGTGGATGCGCCCGGAAACGCGGAAGCAGGTCAAGGAATGGTATAAAAAGGACAACTGCGGCAGCCAGAGCGAGTTCATCGAAAAGGCGGTCCTGTTTTACTGCGGCTACATCTCCGCGGAAAACAGCATGAAGTATTTGCCCGCCGCCCTAACCTCCGCCATGGCCGGGGTGGTGGAAAGCTCGGAGAACAGGATCGCCCGCCTGCTCTTCAAGCTGGCGGTGGAAATGTCCATGATGATGAACATCATCGCGTCCAACGCGGAGATTGACGAAGCCCTGCTGCAGAGGCTGCGGGGCAAGTGCGTGAACGACGTGAAGAAATCCGTCGGCGCCGTCACCTTCGAGGACGTGGTGAAATTCCAGAAGGGCGAGTAGGGTGACGGACCATGCCGAGACTCATCTTCAAATGCCGTTACCTGAAAAACGCGCCGGAACACCTTGCCAATTTCATAGAATACGCAGCCACCCGCGAGGGCGTGGAAAAAGTGCCGGACAGCACGGGACTGCTTCCCGCCACCAAAAAACAACAGCGGCTCATCGCAGAAATCATAAGCAAGCTTCCCGACACGGCCGGCCTCTTCGAGTACGAAGACTACCTTAAAGATAAGACCAGGGAAAACGCGTCGGAGTTTATCGCCGTGGCGCTGGAGCAAAACCTCGATCTCCTCGGCAAGCGCGAAAACTATGTCGGATACATCGCCAACCGTCCGGGGGCGGAGGCCCTTGGGAGCCATGGCCTGTTCACCGACGCCGACCTGCCTGTGGTGCTGTCCAAAGTGGCAGAGGAAGTCGCCAATCACGCCGGCAACGTGTGGACCAATGTCATCTCCCTGCGCCGGGAGGACGCGGCTCGGCTCGGCTACGACAACGCCAAAGCGTGGCGGGACCTGATCCGGGGACAGCGCAACCATATCGCGGAGCAGATGAAGATTGCCCCGGAAAATCTCCGTTGGTACGCCGCCTACCATAACGAGGGTCATCATCCTCACGTGCATTTAATCGCATACTCCATTAACCCCACGGAAGCCTATCTCACCAAACAGGGTATTGAAAACATGCGAAGCAGCCTGGCAAGGGAAATCTTCAAACAGGACCTTATTCAGATTTATTCCGAACAGACGAAGCGCCGCGACGCCCTGACCAGACAAAGCCGGGAGTCCATGCGGGAAATCATCGGTCAGATAAGTTCGGGAGTCTGCGAAAACAAAACCATTGAGGAATTGATTGCGCGCCTGGCGGAGCGGCTCAAGCACACCTCCGGCAAAAAGAAATACGGCTATCTGAAAGCGCCTCTCAAGGCGGTCGTCGATCGGATCGTGGACGAGCTGGCCAGGGACGAGCGGGTGGCCCGGTGCTACGAAAAGTGGTGCGAGCTGCGCAACGAAGTGCTGCGCACCTATGCCGACAGGCTTCCCGAGCCGCTGCCTCTCTCCAGGCGGAAGGAATTCAAGAGCATAAAAAATATGGTGATCGCCGAGGCAATGAGCATCGGCGGCCACCATTTCACTTTTGAGCCGGATGAGGATATGGAAACAGACCTGTATCTCGCGGGAGAAGATATTCCCAAGGATGTGTCCGCGGCAGCTGCATATTTTGAAAAGACGGCCCGGCTGGGCAACGTCCATGCCCAATACGTGCTGGCAAGGCTGTATCTTACCGGCGAGGATATGCCCAAAGATGTTCTGAAGGCCGTAGAACTGCTGGCAAAGTCCGCAATGCAGAACAATTCATTCGCCCAGTACAGGCTGGGCAAGCTCTATATGCTGGGAAAGGATGTTCCCAAAGATGTGGATGAGGCCGTTAAGTGGCTGACTGCTTCTTCGGAACAGGGAAATCAATATGCGCAGTATGCGCTCGGAAAGCTCTACCTTATGGGGCATGAGGTTCCAAGGAACCGGGAGGCCGCGGTACGCTGGCTTTCTCTGTCAGCCGGACAGGGAAACATCTATGCGCAGTTTTTCCTCGACCATGTGGACTCCTTCCGCGAACCGTCGGTCCTGATGGCGGCCACACGGCTCATGCACCACCTGGGCAATATCTTCCGCAACGAGCAAAAGCGATTTGGCGGAGGCGTTATGCAGGTGGATCGCAAGCTGCGCAAAAAGCTGGCGCAGAAAAAAGCGGCCCAGGGCCACGCCCATGACGATCGCGAACCTCGCCAAAGCTATTAACAGGAGGGATTTCCATGATGAAAGAATATTTACGCAAAAAAGATAAAGCGCTTATCCCGCGTTTGCCTTCCAATCGCAAGCCGCTCCCGCAAAGGGCGGCTTTTTTTCGCAGACGCGGCAAACGGAAACGCTGACCGGAGAGGGATATCATGGCAAAATACATTCCCTTCACCGATGAACAAATACGCCGGGCCAACGCCATGGACATAGCGGACTTCCTGCGGCGCCAGGGAGAGCAGCTCACCCGCGCCGGAAGGGACTGGCGCTGGAAGCGGCATGACAGTGTGACCATCCGGGGCAACCAATGGTACAGGCACAGCCGGGAGGAAGGCGGCCTCGCCATCGACTTCGTGCGGGAATTCTACGGCCTGTCCTTTCCGGAGGCGGTGACGCTGCTCCTGGGCGGCGAAGGGGGCGTGGAATGGAATCAAACCCATAAAAGCGCCCCGGCTCCCCGCAAGCCCTTTGCACTGCCGGAAATGAACAGCGACATGCGCCGCGTCTACGCGTACCTGATCAAACAGCGGTTCATAGACCGGGATGTTATCGCCCATTTCGCGAAGTCAAAAATGCTTTATGAAAGCTGCGAGCGGTCCGCGGATAAAACAAAAGAATATCACAACGCTGTTTTTGTCGGGTATGATGAAAACGGCGTCCCGAGGCATGCGCACAAACGGGGGCTTTACACCGTGGGCGGCAGCTACCGGGGCAACGTGGAAGGCAGCGACCCGGCATACAGCTTCCATCATATAGGCGCTAACGACACCTTGTATGTGTTTGAAGCGCCCATAGATATGCTGTCCTTTATCACCCTCTACCCGGAGGACTGGAAGCAAAACAGCTACGTGGCCCTGGACG
This sequence comes from Pelotomaculum sp. PtaB.Bin117, assembly GCF_002067195.1. Taxonomy (NCBI): domain Bacteria; kingdom Bacillati; phylum Bacillota; class Clostridia; order Eubacteriales; family Desulfotomaculaceae; genus Pelotomaculum; species Pelotomaculum sp. PtaB.Bin117. The sequence goes on from NZ_MVQM01000009.1 coordinate 3,256, forward strand.
GCGTGGCCGAACACGCCCTGCTGCGGCAGCTTGAATTAAACCCCCGCCTGCAAAAGGTTGTACTGTGCCTGGACCATGACGAGGCGGGCATCGAAGCCGCGGGACGGCTAACCGAAATCATCCAGGCGCGGGGATACTGGAATGTGTCGGTCCGGCAACCGGAATACAAGGACTGGAATGAAGACTTAAAAGCAAAGAACGGCGCTGCATCCATCCCGGCACAGGGCCATTCCAAGCTGGAGGTTTTGCCGGAAATCTGCGCCGGGCTTTATGAAACCTGCAAATCTTTAATATCTGCGCACAATCCGGACGCTGTGCTGCTGGAGCATTATGAAAAGCTGAAACCTCTGATAGCAAACGGAAAATTGCCGCAGGGAAAGGCGCCTGCGGTGACGGAGCATCTGGAAGTTATGGCGGCGGCAGCTCTGCTTGCAGCCCAAAGACAATACCGGCAGATGGAACAGCCGGCGGCCATAGAGCAGCTCATTGCGGAGCTTCAGGACAGCTACCGTCCCCACCGGGACCGGGGCATGCTGCGCTCCAGGGCGGACGACCTGCGGCAGGACGTCGCCTCTCTCAACCGCCAGATCAGCGCGGCCGGCCTCCGCAGTCCGGAAGACAAGCATAATCTCATCGCATCTTACCTGCGCTTTGCGCTGGACTGCGTCAGGTCACAGATTTTTGTCCGCCTTGAAGGACTCAAACAGAATACTGAAACGCTTTGCCTGCAAAAAGCGGACGGGAATGTTCGGCAACAGGCGGAGCATACGGGTTTGGCGTCACAAAGACTCATGCTGTAGAATTGCAAATCCTTCTCCACAAACAGCAAGCAAAACCACCCATAAGGAGGTGTCCCATGCAAACATCCCAAATCATCACGCTGACCGCCGCGGCCTTGACCATGTTCGGGGTTATCGGCTTCCTTTCCCTGCTGGCCCATTATTATACCTTAAACGGAATCAAATCCAGGACCGTCGGCGACGGACAGCACGGCACCGCGTGCTGGGCGAGCAAAGGGGAAATCAAAAGGACCTATGTCCACCTGCCCTATACGCCGACGCTGTGGCGGCTGAAAAAGAACCTGCCCTCCGCCCAGGGGCTGGTGGTGGGCTGCAAAATATCCCGCGGCCGCGTCACCGCCCTGGTGGACACCGGCGATATCCACTGCCTCATGATCGGCGCCGCGGGCGTCGGCAAGACGGCCCATTTCCTGTACCCCAACCTGGAATACGCCTGCGCCTCCGGCATGTCCTTCATCACAACCGACACCAAGGGCGACCTGTACCGCAACTACGGCGGCATCGCGAAGGAACACTACGGCTACGATGTGGCGGTCATTGACCTGCGCAATCCTACCAGAAGCGACGGAAACAACATGCTCCATCTGGTCAACAAGTATATGGACGCCTATATCGCCGATCCGGAGAACCTTTCTTTTAAAGCCAGAGCGGAGAAGTACGCCAAAATCATCGCCAAGACCATAATAAATCCGGGAGGTGCGGACGCGGCGGCTTACGGGCAAAACGCTTTCTTCTATGACGCAGCTGAGGGGCTTCTGACTTCCGTCATCCTGCTCGTCGCGGAATACTGCCCGCCGCCCAAGCGGCATATCATCAGCGTGTTCAAGCTGATCCAGGACCTGCTGGCTCCCTCCGGCGTCAAGGGTAAAAACCAATTCCAGCTGCTGATTGAAAAGCTGCCTCCGGAGCACAAGGCCCGCTGGTTTGCGGGGGCGGCCGTCAACAGTGCGGAACAGGCCATGCAGAGCGTCCTCTCCACGGCACTGTCCCGCCTGAACGCCTTTCTGGATTCCGAGCTGGAGCAAATCCTCTGCTTTGACACCGCCATCGACGCGGAAAAGTTCTGCACTAAAAAAAGCGCCATCTTCCTGGTCATGCCGGAGGAAGACAGCACCAAATACTTTTTGATCAGCCTCATCGTCCAGCAGCTCTACCGGGAGATGCTGGCCGTGGCCGACGAGCATGGTGGCAGGCTCCCCAACAGGGTCATGATGTACCTGGACGAGATCGGCACCATTCCCAAGATTGAATCCATCGAGATGATGTTTTCCGCATCCCGTTCCCGCCGCATATCCATCGTGGCCATTATCCAGAGCTTCGCTCAATTGGAGAAGAACTACGGCAAGGAGGGCGCGTCCATCATTGTCGACAACTGCCAGGACATGGTGTTCGGCGGTTTCGCGCCCAACAGCGAGTCCGCTGAAGTTTTATCAAAAGCCCTCGGCAACAGGACTGTAATGAGCGGCTCGGTAAGCCGCGGCAAAAACGATCCCGGCCAGTCCCTGCAGATGATCCAGCGCCCCCTGATGACGCCGGACGAGCTGAAAAGCATGCCCAAAGGCCGCTTCATCGTCACCAAGACCGGGGCCAATCCCATGCGCGGCACCCTCAAGCTGTTCCTCGAATGGGGCATCACCTTCGGCAAGCCCTATGAGATTGCGGAGAAGTCCGCCCGCAAGGTGGCCTACGCCGACCGCGGGGAGCTGGAACAGGAAATCCTCCGGCGGCACGCGGCCTGTGTGGATACCGACGAGGAACCGGAAGCGGCGCCGCCGGAGGGCGGCATGGCGCATGCGCCGGTCAGGGAAAAAGCGAAAGCCGCGCCGAAAACAAAGGCGCTGCTTAAATCAAGGCAACCGGAAGCGCCTGTTCGGATTGAGTAGGAGGTGAAGCTGTGGGTTACTTTGCATCCCTTTATGCCTCGGAGCTGCCCCACCGGGCGGTGGCCGTGTACATGTACCTCAAGGACCGGGCGGACAGGGACGGCAAGTGCTACCCGGCGATTAACACCATCGCCGCGGAGCTGAAGCTGTCCCGCAGCACCGTCAAGCGGGCCATCGGCGATCTTGTAAAAAGCGGCTGGATTCGCAAGGAGCAAAGGTGGCGGGAAAACGGCGGCAAGAGCAGCTGCATGTATTATGTGCAGTAATCGGCTGCGCGGGGCGGATGGTCAAAAACCTTACTGCCGCGCCAAGGGGGCGGTCTGCCCCTTTGGCGAACCATGGCACGGTCCACGATGAGCCATCTACTGAACTGCCCACTTTAAAAAATGTAAAAGAGCAGAAAAGAAACAAGAATACCCTTATTAGCTTATTCGACATATTCTCTATACTATTTTGATATGTATGCGAACGCTGATTTTTATATTGTTTACGCTGATGTTTCATGGTAAAATATATGAAACACAAGGAGGTGCCGGGATGTCTGTGAGTTACAAGAAACTGTGGAAACTGTTGATTGATAAAAACATGAAAAAGAAGGACTTGAGAGAGCAGGCAGGCATCAGCCATGCTTCTGTTGCGAAGCTTGGAAGAAATGAAAACGTTACGACCGATATTCTCGTCAAGATTTGCAAAGCTTTAAACTGTGATATTTCAGATATTATGGAAATTGTTGACGATATAAAACCTTGAACGGCGGTATGACGCCGGAGGAATTTAAACTGTGGCTGGAGGAGTGAGGATGATAGACTATTATGCCGCTTATTCTCCATATGCCATGCTTCTAATTGCAACCACAATTGCCTGTGTCGTGTTTGGCGCCTTTTTATGCGCATATGGATTTATAAAAGTTGAGAAAAGCTTTTTATTCTGGGTGGTTATTATTGCTTTGATTGGGTTTTTATGTCTTCCGGTTATGGGGTTTATGGCACTTGTTTCCCCTTCCCTTGAACTACAGGACATGTACCTGGATTTGCGAAGGTTTATTGCCCTGTTTGCCGTTGTCCCGTTGTTATGCGTTTTTTTCGGCATGCATCGCAGAGGATGCGGTCTTAAACAATGCGGCATGTTTGGCCTGGTTTTCCTGATACATATTATGTGTGTTTTCTACCTATGGGAAAAAAGGCCCGGTGTATTGGCAGATTATCTGCCCATGCTTGATTTTGGTATTTTCAGCATATTACTGACGTTGTCAAGACGCAGCCTGTTTGTAGAGCTTTCTCCCGTGTCAATAGACAATTTCATGCAGGAGCTTGACGACATGATACTGATATTCGATAAAAGCGGGAAACTCATCGACGCAAACAGACAGGCAAAAAAATCATGGACATTCCTGCATGATGGTTTGATGATAAACGAGTTTCTTGAAAGACTAAAGGAAATGACTGTTTCAAAAAAGTGCGTCGAAAAAAACGGCATAGTGCGGTATGAAGAGGTTGTGCTTTCCTTTTCCAATGGCATAAGGCACTACCAATACGAGGAAACCCAGGTAAAGGATGAAAAGGGAAGCATCCGGGCAACTGTACTGAATTTTCATGATATAACCGAACAATCGCTGCTTGAAAAAGAACTGGCGGAAAAAAATGATGAGCTTGAAAAACTGAATATCAAGCTTAAAGCTTTTCTGGATACCGCCGAAAAGCTTGTGGAAGAAGAACAAAAAGCAAAAGCCGTAAAAGATATAAAGGAAACGGTGGGCGCCAGGATTGAAAAACTGCTTTCCGGGCTTGAATCGGTATCCTTTTGCAATAAACAGGAAAAACTGCCGGAGTTGATAGAAAACTGCCGGGAAGCAATGGCAGGGGTGCGCCTTGCCATGCAAAAACTGATGCCGGATAGCGGAAAGGATGGGAAAGATGATTAAAATAGCCATAGCGGATGACCAGGTATTGCTCCGGGAAATGCTTTCAATGGTTCTTTCATCCGACAGCGGGGTGGAGATTGCCGGTCTAGCTGGCAACGGCGAGGAAATCCTTAATATTTGCCGTGAGAAAAAACCGGACATTGTGCTTCTTGACATAAAAATGCCTGTCAGGGACGGCGTTTTTGCACTGGAAGCCATAAAAAAAGAAATGC
>NZ_MVQM01000010.1:0-12863 GCF_002067195.1 Pelotomaculum sp. PtaB.Bin117
AGCGTGCTTTTCCTGCGAATCATTTCTTCAAATCGATCGGGCGGAACAGGCTTTCCGAAAAGATAACCCTGCATTTCATCACATTGATGCTGTCTCAAAAAGTCGTACTGCGCTTCGGTCTCCACGCCTTCCGCCACCACTCCGAGCTTGAGGCTTTGTCCGAGCACGATCACTGTTGAAGCAATCGCCTCATTATCCTGTTCGGTACCTATTTCACTGACAAAAGACTTGTCGATTTTTAATTTGTTGATAGGGAAACGTTTTAAATAATTAAGCGAGGAATAACCCGTGCCGAAGTCGTCTATGGCCAATTGAATACCCATATCCTTTAATTCGTGAAGCATTTTTACGGTATATTCGGCGTTTTGCATGGCCACACTTTCAGTTATTTCCAATTCCAGCCAATTTGGTTCCAGGCCGGTTTCCCGCAATATCCGTGACACTACTTCAACTAAATTTTGCAATTGAAACTGGCGCGCCGAAAGGTTTACCGCCACGCGCAAAGGGGGCAGGCCCGCGTCCTGCCAGGTCTTGTTTTGAGCGCAAGCGGTGCGCAATACCCATTCGCCTATCGGTACAATCAACCCGGTATCTTCCGCCAGGGGGATAAAATCCCCCGGCAGGATCAGTCCCCGCCCGGGAATCTGCCAGCGTACCAAAGCTTCCATGCCGATTATCTTTCCCGTATTCATATTTACCTTGGGCTGGTAATAAACCACAAACTCATTGCGATCCAGCGCGCGGCGCAAGCCGTTTTCCATAGCCAGCCGTTCAAAGGCTTTGGCGTTCATGGCCGCAGTATACAGCTGGTAGTTATTCTTGCCGTTTTCTTTGGCCCTGTACATCGCGGTGTCGGCATTTTTCAGCAAGCTCTCGGCATCTTCACCGTCGTTTGGATAGAGGGCTATACCAATACTCGTGGAGATATAAAGCTCGTGAACGCCGATATGCACCGGTTCTCTGATGGCCCGGAGAATTTTCCGGGCGACCTTAACCGCGTTTTCCGCCTGAAGTATTTCCGGCAACAGCACGGTAAACTCGTCGCCTCCCAATCTTGCCACAGTATCGTCTTCACGCACATATCCGACCAGCCGCCCGGCGATAATTTTCAGCATCTGGTCCCCCATATCGTGCCCCAGCGTATCGTTTACCAGTTTAAACCGGTCCAGGTCGAGAAACAGCACCGCCAGCATTTGCTTATTGCGCTTTGCGCGGGCTATTTCCAAAGCAAGACGGTCCTTGAAAAGCATCCGGTTGGGCAGACCGGTTAAAGCGTCGTGAAAAGCCTGGTGCCGGATCGTTTCCTCATAACGCTGTCTTTCCGTGATGTCTCTTGAAACAAATACCACCCTGCTCTCGCCGGTGGCGGTCCGGTATGTCTTTCCCGTGCTCTCAAACCAGCGCAGCTCCCCGCTCTTATGAATAAATCTAAAGATAACCTGTTCTATGGTCCTATGCTCAAAAACCCTCCTGAATGACGCTTTGACAGCGGGGCAATCCTCGTGATAAACCAGATCGGCAACTTTTCTGCCGATCAGCTCACCGGGTGCAAAACCCAAGACATCCCGGTAGTTCGGACTCAGGTACAAATAACGTTCATCACAGTCTATCTCACTGATTAGATCATAAGTGTTTTCGGCAAGTGTGCGGTGGCGCTCCTCACTCTCACGCAAGGCCTCTTCCGACCGCTTCCGCTTGGTGATATCGCGCAGGATAACGGTAAACAACCGCTGCTCGTCAAAATAAAATTCACTTATTGTTAATTCTATGGTTCGCGCGGAGCCGTCTTTTCTACGTCCGGAAATTTCCCTGATCGCGCCGGCGCGCTGGTATCTCCCGGTGAGTTGGCCGCCGGACAAGCAGGCGTCGAATTCTTTACTGAATTCCGGCATGAGCAGGTTAATGTCCCGTCCGAGGACATCCCTGCACCCGTAGCCGAAGATACGTTCCGAGGCAGGATTAAAAGACTGAACGACACCGCCCGCGTCGATGGTAATGATACCGTCAAGCGCATGGTCCACCAGCGTCCGGTTGAACGCCTCGCTCTGCTCAAGCGAAGCCTCGGCGTGCCTGGTATACATCATCCGCCGCACGCGATGACGCAGAACCGCCCATTGAATAGGTTTCGTTATATAGTCGGTAGCCCCCGCTTTGAAAGCCATGTCAACGTCTTTATCATCATCCAGCTTGGTAATCATGATTACCGGTACGCGATCTCCGCCGGGGAGCTCCTGCAGCCGGGTGCAGGCGGTAAAACCATCCATTACCGGCATCATGCAGTCCATCAAAACAATCTGCGGCCGGTAATGTCTAAAGGCGGACAGCGCCTGCACCCCGTTCTCCGCGTCAATAACATTATAGCCATCGTTTTCCAGAATCTGACGCAGTTTAAACCGCATATATTTAGAGTCGTCCACCACGAGAATCAAGGAATTCTTTACTGCTGCTTTATCGTCCATTTTTACCTCTTTGGCGATACTATATTACCCATGTCATCCACCGTACGTTTGAGAGTAGTAACGATGACATTATAAAAGTGTCACGGGGTACTAATAATGGATCATTATTCTACATAATAACCCATAATTCCTTCCGCTTAAAAATTCAGATTGTTATAAATTTTATGAATAATATGACTGTATTAAGCTTGCAAACCGATTTGACATTAATATACGGTAATAAAAAGCTTGTTAAAAGGCAAGATAAATAATAGTTTCACTAAATATATACATGGGGGGACTTAAATGATGGCAAAAGGTTGGAACGACTTTCAAAAAGGCGTGGAAGTAAAAGCCAGTGATTATAGCAATGATATTACCATCTGCTATAACGGCCTTCTGGCGAAATCAGGTGCCGACCAGGTATTTTTGCATTACGGTTTCGGCGACCACTGGATGGATTCAAGCACTGACAAAATGAATAGAACTTACCGGGGATGGGAAAAGAACATCAGAATGAAAAGCGACAAGGTGAATTTTTGCTTCAAGGACTCCGCCGACCACTGGGACAACAACAGCGGCAGCAACTGGATAGTTCGTTAGCGGCAAGGGGCAGTTGAACTGCCCCTGTTTAATCAAATCACGGTGCTTGATTCAGGTGCTTCTCAATCACCTCAGCGCTTAAATCTTTATTTACCGACACCTTGCCGATACTCAAGGGAAGAACAAACGCCAGACGCCCGCCGGCAGCTTTTTTATCGTGCTGAAAACTATCGACAAGGTTTTTTGGCGTAAGGTTCCTGGGCATTTCCAGCGCCAGACCCGCACGGCGGATTAGCGCTTCGATCCGGCCGAGAGCGGAAACGCTTAATAGCCCGAGCGCCGCAGCCAGCCGGGCGGCGGCCGCCATGCCTATGCCCACCGCTTCACCGTGCGTGTATCTGCCGTAGCCGGTCAGAGTCTCGACGGCATGGCCGAAAGTGTGCCCGTAATTCAGGATAGCCCTAAGGCCACCCTCGGTTTCATCTTGCTCCACCACTGCCGCCTTAATCCGGCAGGACTCCCGGACCACATGAATAAGCGCCTCGGTGTCACCTGCCAGCAGCGCCTCGATGTTTTCTTCCAGCCAGGCAAAAAAATCTTCGCTCCAAATAACACCGTACTTGACCACTTCGGCCAGTCCCGACCGCAATTCACGTGGAGGCAGGGTCTTTAACAAGGCTACATCGGCTAATACGAAACCGGGCTGATAAAAAGCCCCGATCATATTTTTACCCCTGGGGTGGTTTACCGCCACTTTGCCGCCGACACTGCTGTCCACCTGGGCCAGCAGCGTAGTCGGCACCTGGATAAAAGGCACTCCGCGCAGGTAAGTGGCCGCGACAAAACCCGCCACGTCTCCGGTCACCCCGCCGCCCAGAACAACCACCGGGCTTTTTCGGTCAAGCCCTATGTCAAAAGCCAAATCGTAAAGGTGCCCGGCCGTGGCCAATGTTTTATTCTGCTCCCCATCGCCAATCACTCCAAAAGCCACCTGAAAACCGGCTTCCTTGAGGCTTTTCTCAGCATGCGTTCCGTATAGGCTTCTGACGGTGCAATTGGTGATCAACAGCGCTTTTTCCCCCACAGGCAAGGCTTTCAAGCAACTCCCCAGCTCTTTTATTATGCCGGCGCCGATATAGATCGGGTAACTTCTGGCACCCAGATCAACTTTAATAATTTCCATGCTTTACAGCTCCTGCTTTTCCTTGAGATACGCGACAATCATTTCCACAACTTTCTCCTGGGGAAACTCGCCGGTGTCCACCGTATAGTCAGCCACATCGTAAACGTTCCGGCGCTCCATTAACAAATTCTCAATCTGTTCTTTTAAGTCGCCTTTAGCAAGCAGGGGGCGGTTCTTCTTTTTTTTTAATCTGTTGAAAATAACTTCCGGCATGGCCTTAAGACCGATCAAAACGCCGTTGCTTTTCAGAAGGCGGACGTTTTCCGGGTCCAATACCATTCCCCCGCCGGTTGATATGACCAGTCCTTCTTGCAGAGCAAGTTTTTTTACCAGAAGCGCTTCCTCAGAACGAAAACGAACCACACCGTGCCGGGCAAAAATCTGTGTCACAGTTTTACCGGTAATACTCTCAATTTCCGTATCGGTATCAATAAACTTTCGATTGAGCCGGTGCGCCAAGCGGCGGCCCACCGTCGACTTGCCTGTTCCCATGAACCCGATTAAAACAATATTTTTCAATAAACACTACACCTGCCTTTGATACAACAGGTAGTTATACCAATTGTCCTTTAATTCCGCCAGGCTGTCGCCTCCGCACTTTTCCACACATGCCGCGGCGATTTCCCAGGCCACCACCGCCTCGCCAATCACGCAGGCGGCGGGAACGGCGCAGATGTCGGAACGCTCCACTGACGCTTCCACAGGCTCCTTGGTGATTAGGTCAACACTGCGCAAAGGCCGGTATAGTGTCGGTATCGGTTTCATCGCTGCACGAAGCACCACAACCTCCCCATTTGTCACACCGCCCTCAATACCCCCGGCGCGGTTGGTCATGCGGTAGAATCCCCTGTCTTGCCCGTAAAAAATTTCGTCTTGTACCAGCGAACCCGCCTGCCCCGCCGCCGCAAACCCCAGCCCAATCTCCACGCCTTTCACGGCCTGAATACTCATGACGGCGGCAGCCAGGCGGCCGTCCAGTTTCCGGTCCCATTGCGCGTAACTGCCCAAACCGGCCGGAACACCGTAAGCATTAATTTCAAAGATGCCGCCGAGCGTGTCGCCTGCCTTGCGGGCCTGATCGATTTCAGCGATCATTCGCTGCTCCGCGTCAGGGTCCGCGCACTGGAGCTGCGAACCGGCCATTTCAGCTGCCAGCTCCTCCATGTCGAGGCTTCCCGCCACAGCCTCCGTACCGCCAATCCTCACTACCCGTCCGACAATTTTGATCCCCAACTCTTCCAGGAGCCGCCGGGCCACACTGCCCACCGCCACCCTGGCGGCAGTTTCCCTGGCGCTGGAGCGCTCCAGCACATTGCGGATATCTCCATGCCGGTATTTCATAGCTCCCGCGAGGTCGGCGTGGCCCGGCCGCGGCCGTGTGACCACCCGTTCTCCCACACGCCCGTCCGGTTCCGGCGACATCACCCCGGACCAGTTGTCCCAATCTTTGTTCTCCACCTGAAGGGTGATCGGGCTGCCAAGAGTCAGACCGCCGCGCACCCCTGACAGGAAACGCACTGTGTCGCTCTCAATTTTCATCCTGGCGCCGCGGCCGTACCCTCCCTGGCGGCGGGCCAGTTGTCTGTTGATGTAATCACCGGCCAAGGACAGACCGGCCGGCATGCCCTCAATAATCGCGGTGAGAACCGCGCCGTGCGATTCTCCCGCGGTAAGATACCTCAACAATTCAAATCCTCCATTGCAAGCATTTTAGCAAGCTTTCCCTCATTACCTCAACCGGAGCCGCTTTACCGGTCCACATTTCAAAAGACAGGACACCTTGGTATAAGAGCATGCCCAGACCGTTCAAAGCAACCGCGCCGGCTTGCACGGCGCGTTTCATGAAAAGGGTTTCCGCAGGATTGTATACCAGATCGCAGACTACCTGCCCCGGACTAAACGAGGAAAAGGGCAGCGAAATAGACGAGCCTTCATCCGGATACATCCCCACCGGCGTGGTCTGCACCACCAGATCGGCCGGCGGCGTTTCAGGCGGATCTGGTTTTTTTCCGCTCCCGGGCCATGCGACCACTTCGGCGGCCGCCGGCCCCGCGTTTTCCACCAGCAGCCCGGCCAGCGCTTCCGCCCGCTCTCTTGAGCGATTGGCCAAAAACACCTTCCTCGCTCCGGCCAGGACCAACTGGACCGCCACGGCCCGCGCCGCGCCGCCCGCACCCAGGATCAGCGCCGTCTTACCGGCGGGGTTGAATCCGGCCTGTTCCAGCAAAGCCCGCAAAAACCCTCTCCCGTCAGTATTATCACCGAGCAGGCGCCCCGCCTTGTTGACAATCGTATTGACCGCGCCGATCAAGCGGGCTTCTTCGGTAACTTCATCTAACAGGGGCAGCACGGCTTGTTTATGTGGAATAGTTACGTTTACTCCCGCCAGCCCCAAGGCTCTAACCGCTGCCACCGCTGCCGGAAGACAGGCGGGTTCAACCAGAAAAGGCACGTATACAAAATCAAGCTCAAGCGCGTTAAAAGCAGCGTTATGCATCACCGGGGAAAAAGAATGTTCCACGGGACAGCCGTAAATACCGCATACTTTTGTCCGGCCGCTAATCCCGGTCAACATAGACAACCTCTTTGTACTTGCTCAGCCTGGCCAGCACAAGCTTTTCCAAAGGGCGGCAAATCAGCCTCGAACCCCAGAAATCCTTGCCTTCCATTGGAACAACCAATATAGTGTGCAAACCTGCCAGATTCCCGCCTAAAATATCGGTAAATATCTGGTCGCCAACCAGCGCGGTTTCTTCAGGAGAGGTTCCCAACATTCTCATAGCCCGCCGGAACGGTTTAACCCACGGCTTAACCGCGCGGTGAACCGAAGGAACCTCCAGCAACCCGGCGATGGCCACCACGCGTTTACGCCTGTTGTTGGAAATAATGCCCACTTTGAAACCATGCCGGCGCAGCTCGCAAATATACCCGGAAACCTCCGGGGGAAACTGATACGAATCCCTCCGGATAATAGTATTGTCCAAATCGAAAAGGACTCCCTTTATCCCCAGCTCTTTCAGCCATTCAATTTGAATATCGGTAATCGATGACACGTAAATTTTTGGATATAATAATTTCAACAAGCCCCGCTCTACCTTTCTCCATCCTTGTCGGCCATCTCTCTCGCCTTATGCAAATCCGCCGGTGTATTGACATTGAAATAGACAGTTTTAATATCGATATCCGGACATAAACTTTCCATGCTTACATAATTTACCTTTACAAGAGAATAAAAATCATCTGTTTTGTATCTGTCCGCCGATAACGATTTTTCAATGGCCGACAGACAGCTCCGGCTGTAAGCGGCAAACAGAGGCTGCCGGTAAATTCCGTAACTCGGCACGGCGACATCGTATCCTTCCAATTGCCTGATCATAAAGCCCGCCAGTTCCGCGGTGATGAAAGGCATATCGCAGGCAACGACCAGGATCTTCTCATGTAATGCCGCGTGAAGCGCGGCATGGATGCCGCACAGCGGGACATTGCCTTTAATGAGGTCGGCGACAACTCTCAGCCCGAGGTTCCGGCCTGTTTCCATGCTGCCCCCGGAAATTAAAACCTCGGAAAACACCTTTTTAAATTCACCGGCTATGTGTTCAAGCATACCTTGCCGCCCTACTTTCAGAAACGCCTTATCAGTGCCCATGCGAACGCTTTTCCCGCCGGCCAGAATCACTCCTGTAGCTTGAATCATCTTATCCCTGCATCCTTCCATTATGCGATAAATAGAGTAAAAAACCAATATCTATATTTTACCCATGCCCGACTGCTAAAACAACTAAATCCAACAAGAACAGGTTACTACCATTATAATCTCCGGGCGGTATAAAAAGCCACCATATTATTATTGCTTCTCCGGCCGGACAAAAAAACCTTTATTTAAACAATTAAACAATTTTTACGAGGACTTGCACCATTACCGCCACCGGAATCATATTATTATTTTATATGCGTGAATCATCAAACGAATTAGGAGGGATAAATGTAGATGCTATCTGGTCTCTGGGCTTTGACCGTGGTATCTCTGGTCAACGGTCTCCTGCTGCTCGTCTCTTACATCGCTAACAATTCCTTTCCGCAGCCGCTGTCTGAGGAAGAAGAGCTAAAGTACCTCCGGCTATTAAGCGGTGGCGACGAAGAAGCGCGCAATGTCCTCGCTGAGAGGAATTTACGCTTGGTGGCACATGTCGTCAAGAAGTTCGACAGCACCGGAGAAGATTCGGAAGACTTGATATCCATTGGTACAATCGGTTTGATTAAGGCGATTAACACCTTCAACCCCGGTAAAGGGACCCGGCTGGCAACCTACGCGGCAAGATGTATTGAGAATGAAATCCCGATAACAATAACTAGCGGGTTGAACCGGAAAAACTGGAACTAATCTCTTGTTCCGTCAGTTTTGCCGATATTATTATTTGAATGTCGTGCAAGCCCTTGCTACCGGGTCTGCCGCGGCCGGACACCGCGACCCGCGCCACCAAAGTCCTTACCAACGCTTTCTTTTCTTCAAACTTCAGTTTATCCAGCCCGGCCAATACTCCTTCAGCCAGTGCCCGGGTTTCCTCCAATCCGGCACTGTACTTTTCCATCTCCCGCAAGGCGACTTCCAGCTCTTGCTTGCGTTTCTCAAGTCTCTCCTGCCGTCCCTTCAGGCTGGCAAGTTTGGCTTTGGTCCTGACATCCAGCTCAAACAGCCCGGTAGAAAGAGCGTCCAACACAGCCTCCCGGCCTTTAACCAGATCTCCCAGGTGTTTCTCCACGCGCTCCAACTCCCTGCGCGTTCCTTCGTGGCAATTAATGTTGGCCATTGCTTCCCGCGCCAGGGCGTCCGAGTCTTGCAGCCAGGCGCAAACCTCTTTCCAGACCACGTTTTCAATGGCACGGGCCTGTACGGCCTTAGGCGGATGACATCCTGCATTTTTCGCGCCCTGATGATTTTTCCGGCAAGTGTAGCGGCGTTCCTTCTTGCCCCACCAGGTGGCATAGACACCGGTCATGGTGTTCTCACAATCAGAGCAGGTAATTAGGCCTGACAGCAAATAACTGTGCCTTCCTTTACCGGCCCACAAGCGGCGGGCATCTTTCAGTTTTTGCTGCGTCTTGGACCAAACTTCTTCTTCTATCAAAGAAGGAACTGGTATAAACACATCTTTATACCGCCAAAGTCCGATGTAGACAGGATTGATTAATATCTGGCGGATTACATTCCGGTGCCACCCGCCTTTCCTCTTTCTGGTCGGGACGCCGGCTTGATTCAAGCGCCGGGCCACTCCGTTTATCCCTATGTCCTCACTGACGAACCAGGAGAATATATCTTTTACTACCGCCGCTTCGCTCTCATTTACAGACACAACCCCGGTCTCCTGGCTGTAGGAGTAGCCGAAAGCGTAAAATCCAACCGGGATCCCGCCCTGCCTCGCTTTTTGGGTTTTACCCCTGCACATGCGGTCCCGGATCTTTTCCCGCTCGTACTCGGCGATGGCTCCGCGGATAGAATAGAAAAGCCTGCCTTCAGGCGTATCCTGCCAAGTAAAGTCCAAAAATTCCAGCCGGACGCCGGCCTTTTCAAATTCTTCAGTCAAAAGCAGCTGCTGGACCAGCTTTCTGGATAACCGGTCAGGGTCGCGCACGATAATCACGTCCACCTGGCAATTCCTTACCGCTTCCCTTAAGAGTGAAAGGCCGGGCCTGTCCATTATTTTACCGGTGATTCCTTCATCAGCGTATTCAGTTGTTACTGACGCCCCCAGTAACAGGGCGCGGCTGCGGCAGGCTTCCCGCTGTTCGGACAGGGAATAACCGTGCCGCGCCTGGTCCTCTGTGCTCACCCGGACATAGATTGCCGCGTGCAACGGTTTCTCGCCTCCAGTTCCCGCCGGACTTTTCCCGCAAGCAAGCGGTAGGCGTCCTTCAGACCGCCGCCGCCTTCTGAGCAGACCACTCTAACAGTGACAAGCGGCTCTCCTTTTTCTTTTTTATTTTCTATTTTCCCACTAACGGCGCTCATTCCACCCCGCTCCCTTCGCTAAATACTACGCCGCTTCGGGATTGTCCTAAAACTACCATAAAAAATAATATCAAAAAAATTTCGATTTCGTTTTATTGACGTTGCCGATATGCAGAAATTCCTGCAAAACAAGAAAAGAAGACGGTAGGCGCGAATAAATCCAGCATTTTTTGGGGCAAGCCATTAAAGGTAGGTTAATGAATCTCAACGTCTTCATTAAAAGGCAAAGCGACATATTGATAATCACTTAAAAAGAAAAACCGCCTGAGGTCTAACCTCAAGCAGCTTTTCTGCGTCTTGTTTACTGTCCGGCGCCGGGTACTTTAGGTAAATTATTCAGCATTTCGCTCATATCGGTTACAGCCACACCGGCCGGCAGCTGGAAGGTGTTCGCCGGTTGTTTTCCTACTGTCATATTTTTATATTCAATAACCATCTTGTTGCCGTCGGCGCCTGTTACCTCCAGGCGGACAGGGATGCCGTAATCCTCCCGCACCCACATTTTCGTAGTTTCCTTTCCATCAGCGCTTGTAACGGCAATAACCTTACACTTTACTCCATCGTAAACCGTCGTTTCCAGGATCTCGTATTTATCCGGAGCCGTATCTACGTCCGCGCTATATTCGAAAGGATTCACCGATTGTTGATTGTCTTGTTTTTCCAGAGCCATTTTCATCGCTGTGTTTTCATCGGGATAATAAGTGTAAAACGCACTGCCGTCAATGATAGTAATGGTTTTTTTACCCTCTGCCGTGGATTCACTTTTCACTTTTTCTCCTTCAATCCACATTTTCCCGCTCATAACAGCGTCCTTTGATGTCATGCTGTAGTCAAAAGATAAACCCTCGATTTTCTTGCCCTTGGCGAAAAGACTTGCGGCAGATTCTTCATTGGCAGCAGTTTGCTGACTGGTTGGCTGACTGCCGTTTTCCTTCTTGTTCCCCCCGCAGCCTGCCATAATAAGGCATGATAGAATAAAAACCAGGGACAATAAAAATGACAAACATCTCTTCATGATATAAATCCTCCTTCGCCTGTTTATATAAATAATACGTTAAAAAAACAATTTATCCTTTTTTTGAATATTTTTTCAACATCCGCCCCACAAAATGGCCCAATTGCCTGTTTATCCTTACCCATTTATTTCCCGGCAAAGATCTTGAAAAATCCAGCCGACCCCGTCCCGCCAATGATCATCTTCAGCATAATGCCGGTTGATCCAGGTTAAGGCATCCATTGCTTCCGGTTTTGTCCAAAGTAAATTTGATATGGTTTTCGACGCTATCCTGGCTGAATCCTGAATGCTTGTGTTGTACTCAGTCCAGCTATGATAAACATTGAAGGGGTTGTTGGCGATTGCGACAGCTTCCTTGTCCTGCCTGGGCACAAAAGACTGTTCCTGCCCCGTTATGGCAAAAAGGAAAATGGGGTTGACGTTAAATTCTTTGGCTGACTGGACAATGACCGAGAAATATGGCTCTTCCGCCAGGATTGAATTTCTTTTAAGCAGCGACTGCCTTAATTTTGCAGTATTGACTTCCTGGTACAGCAGATCCTCCGGACGAATTTCCAGTTGCGTTGTGGGCTGATGCGCCTTATTTGTTGTGTTATTGGATACTATCATCTGACGAAAAGAAAGCGGCAAAATATTTAGAGGCTGCAACGAAACGGCTATAGATATAAGGAGGATGGCAGTCATGACCTGGCAGGACTTATTTTTCAACCAAGCCCCGGAAGCACGCCGGCATACTCCGGCAACTCGTTTCAATAACCAGGCTCCAATTTGGGGCAGAGCCGGCTTTGGCAAAGGATGAAAATTTTCCGGTTCAAACTCAACATTATGCAAGCACTCCAGGATGAGACTCCAATCATGCTGCACTATATCGCCGGCATACCGGCGCACTTTGTCGACGAATTTGCGCAGAGTTTCCCTGGAAACGGGAATTTCCTGCCGGCCATTAACCCACCGGGTAAGCGCCTCCGTATAATCTTCCTCATAGTTTTGAATGGCAATGCAGGTCTTAAAGATATCGTCGTCGTTAATAGTGTAATGATTTGTGGAAACTGCTTTTTGTAATAAGCTGCCCCTAATTTGAGACCTGTATCTTTCATTAAACTCTTGAAGATGCCTGTCAATTATTTTGCGGACGGCATCCGCCAGAATATTTGCCCGTTCATGGCTGCCGGAGCCGGGATATTTTTTGCGGATATAATCACGCAAAATAAATATGTCGTTATTCCTCAAGACTGGCGTTTTCTTTAAACATTCCAGAACTGCCTGCATTTTTTCCTTCCCCCGGGCCAACTGTTTGCGCTGGGACTTCTTGGTTAATTATACCATAAGTTCGGCCCGAGAAACCCAAATCTATCTGCCGGGCTTTGTTATTGAGATTGAAATCCTTATGCACCTGCGGTATATAAAAAAAGTCAAGGCTGAAATATCCCTCTACGACCCCATTGGGGTCGATAAAGAAGGCAACGAGATTACCCTGGTAGACATTCTGGGCACACATCCTGAGATTGTGGCGGAAACTGTGGAAAACAGATTTGAGCAAAAACGTCTCCGGGAAAAAGTGAGCCATTTGACGCGCCGGGAAAAGAAAGTGCTGGAGTTGAGATTCGGGCTGGAGAACGGCGCGCGGCAAACC
The DNA here is from genome assembly GCF_002067195.1 of Pelotomaculum sp. PtaB.Bin117. Taxonomy (NCBI): domain Bacteria; kingdom Bacillati; phylum Bacillota; class Clostridia; order Eubacteriales; family Desulfotomaculaceae; genus Pelotomaculum; species Pelotomaculum sp. PtaB.Bin117. Next base: position 12,820 of record NZ_MVQM01000010.1, read on the forward strand.
CAGCGGGAAATCGCCAGAAACCTGGGCATATCACGATCATATGT
>NZ_MVQM01000011.1:0-2720 GCF_002067195.1 Pelotomaculum sp. PtaB.Bin117
TGTTGATAAGTCAACTCTCCCGGAGGAGGTTAGAAACGCCGTAGGCGATAAACCGGTGATACAGCTGGGCCTTACGGTTGATGGCGAGCAAAAGGCTTGGAACAACCCGGACGCTCCGGTGACGGTAAGCATCCCCTATACGCCGACGGCGGCGGAGCTGGCCGATCCCGAGCATATCGTCGTCTGGTACATCGACGGCAGCGGCAATGTAATATCAGTACCCAACGGGCGCTACGACCCGGCCACCGGCACCGTTACCTTCACCACCACCCATTTCAGCTACTACGCTGTGGCATACGTGCACAAGACATTCGGCGACTTGGGCGGCGCGGAATGGGCCAGAAAACCCGTTGAGGTTATGGCCTCCAAGGGAATCATCAGCGGAACAGGAAAGGGTACCTTCTCCCCCGCTGCCAATATCACCAGGGCCGATTACCTGGTGCTGCTGATCAGGACCCTGGGACTGATGGCGGAATTCGATGGCAACTTTGACGATGTGGAGCCGGGCGCCTACTATTATGAAGCCCTCGGCATCGCCAAAAAGCTGGGCATTGCCGCGGGCAGCGGGAACAACCGTTTCAATCCTAAGGAAAGCATCTCCCGTCAGGACATGATGGTGCTGACAGCCAGGGCACTGGAGAAATTCAGGGGATTGAAGGCTGTGGACGCCAACGGTCTGCTGGATAAATACAGCGACAAGGGGGACATCGCCGGCTATGCGGCCAATAGCCTGGCCACACTGGTTAAAGAAGGCCTGATCAAGGGCTCCGGGGACAGGCTGAACCCCCGCGCAAATGCCACAAGGGCGGAAGCAGCCGTGTTCCTGTACCGGATCTACAATAAATACTAAAGATAAGCTTCACCAATGGAAATAAGCTAATACCTTGAGGCCGCGGTAAAAAAGGACTGCGGCCTCAAGCATTATCTCCGCCTTTTTCTAAAAGAAATGCTTTTGTTCCAAGCGGTCCAGGCTCACCTATAAGCTGGAACTTCTTCGTTAACATCAACATAATATCCGTGACAAGGGCAAACCTGCCTAAAGGCCGGGACGCAAAGCCATAGGGTCTAAGGTGCTATAAAGCGCTATGACAGCCTGGTTGCCGCAAAGACTGTGTAATAAAACCTGCCCTTTTTAGCGGCGGGTTTTTTGTTTGCCAAGGCGGATAATTTTCGGCAAAATACGACACCCATGTGAATCTTGGCACTGTTTAAAAGCATCGGGAGGGCTGACACATGAAAAAATCTATTGAGAGGTTGGAGTAGCTGAATTTGCGTGCTATCAAGGCATCTGCAGCGCAAGAATTATTTCTCTCGGTTGGAATATGCACCTTCCAGCCTTATGGCTTTATGCGCGTTCATTAGATTTTTCATTTGGCAGTCCAGCTCATATTGACTGGAAAACCGCAGTTTGCAGCTCGCAGATTGCGGTTTTCTTTTTGACAAAAATCTTATGTTTTCGACTGAAAACAACAAATAGACGCCTTGCCCAATCGGCAAGGTGCCGCTCCCCTCCGCTTGTTCTTCATTTTCCGGATTAAAAAATCTCGAAATGGGGGACAAGCTCATGGAAGAACAGGAGAGCAAGTATACATTGCTGATTAACAAAAAGCGCGTCGCCGTGGGCAGAGAGGTATATAAGGCCTATTACCGGCAGAAGGAGCGCGAAGCGTATCTGGACAAGCTCGCCGGCAAGCACAACATATCCTTTGAGGAATGCGAGGAAAAAGGCATTCAGGTGGATTACCTGTTATCCCGCACGGAAGAATCCATAGAGGACAGCATCATCAAAAAGGAAATGCTTAAAAAGCTGGCGCTGTGCCTGGAAACGCTTTCCGAGCAGGAACGGCTGCTGATTTACGCGCTGTTTTTCCAGGGGAAAAGCGAGCGCCAATTGTCGGCGGAAACAGGAACGCCTCAAAGAACTATCAACGATAGAAAGCGCAGGATTCTCCTGAAGCTGAAAAAACTTTTGGAAAAATAAAAAATAAATCCGCTCAACCCCCTCATTTTTTCCTTAAAGAAGTGAGGGGTTTTTTATTCCCCAGTTGCTCTTTGAAAAAAGCCGGCTTTAAGCCGTCCATATCCAGCGGCTCAAATACGTTAGCCGTTCAGCCGGAAACGGAAAGCGACATTGGCAGGCACGCGAAGACTGCCTGCGGATCGGTCAAGCCCATCCGTAAAAACGATGGCATCAAAGGCGACGAGCGAGAAATGCCCGGCCATAAAACAGTCTGTGGTGGACTGTATCGCGTTGACCTGAACGGCCTATAATGATACTCCTGCATAGTCGAGGTTAGGTCCCAGAGTGCGGCCCGGAGGCTCTCGGGGAGGTGGAATTCCTGTGATATCCGCTGACCACGGATAGTTTGCGCCGCTGCCATTGGTGCTTGGGAAGTAGTGTCGAATTAAGCGCATCGTCTGAAGCCGGTTATTCAGACCTGAAATGAAGAACAAGCGAAAACGCTTTGATCTTAGAAACTATGCGGCGGGACGGCCACGCCCCGCAGCATCCTTGTAGGATCAAACCACTAATGTACAGGAGGCATGAAAAATATGGATGAAAAGAAACGAGCATGGCTTTACTGCCGCATCGACGCTCCGGAGGACGAGCATGGCCGCCTCAAAGGGCAGCAGAAAGAACTCGAGGACTACGCCGAGCAGATGGGGTTTGAAGTGGTCGGAGTCTCCCAGGACACCGGCAGCGGCCTGAATTTTGCCAG
>NZ_MVQM01000012.1:0-19569 GCF_002067195.1 Pelotomaculum sp. PtaB.Bin117
GCGCGCTGCGCAAATTGCTGCTGGATCCCGGACTCCGCCTGCAAATGGGGCAGGAGGGACGGCGGCGGATGTGCCGCAATTTCGATGAGGCTGCCGTAAGCCGAAAGGTTATGGCCATATATGAGGAAGTATTGATGTATGGAAAACAATAAGTATAAAGTACGGTGCCGGATGATTAATAGCATGACTGAGCAATCCTGATCACCAGTATTTAAAAAAGGAGGTCATGATGAAAAGAATTCTGTTTCTTTTTTTACTTACCGTGGCATTTTTCTGCCATGAGCATTATGCTGACGCCCAAACCTTCTACGATGTCCAAAACCATTGGGCAAAGGGATATATCGGCCAGCTATCCGACGCAGCAGTCATATGCGGCTATCCTGACGGCACCTTCCGGCCGGAAGACAATATTACCAGGGCCGAGTTTGTCAAGGCGCTGGTCGTAAGCCACGGCTTTCCCCTAAAGGCATCGGTTAACTCCACATTCACCGACGTCAACCCCGGCCGCTGGTATTACCCGTACATTGAAACGGCGGTAGCCGCCGGGGTTATTATCCCCGGTGAATATATTCAGCTGGCTTTTGAGCCTGACGATCCCATAACCAGGGTTGAAGCCGCCATGTTTTTGTCACGTTCACTAGGTTTGGCAGCTGAATCCGCCTATACCGGATTTGATGACGGGAATCAAATTCCAGAGGAGTTCAGAGGATATATCCGGACGGCAAAGGAACGCGACTTGATTGCCGGCTATCCCGACGGGACTTTCAGGCCGTGGAACCCCATCACCAGGGCTGAGGCCAGTACCATCCTGGTCCGTTACATCTACGAACAGGGTAAAGGTAAAGGTTTGGTCACCGTATGCTACGACCACCAGCTGTCTTCTGTATATGAGAACGCCTTTCCGGTCCACAAAGCTTACGGTTACCCCGGCGTAAACTATGTTTGTACGTCGTCAGTGGGGGCGGAAGGGGCAATGACTGTTAAGCAATTGAAAGAAATGGAAAGCGCGGGCTGGGAAACAGCATCCCACAGCGCCAACCATTTGCACTTTAAAGATCTGGAGGAAAATGAAATTCGTGATCAATTGGCCAGATCTAAATCATGGTTACAGCAGCAGGGTCTGACCGGTGAGAACTTCGCCTATCCTTTCAGATTTGCCGGCGCTCCAAACCCGCTTGTGCAGGAGTACTACAATTCCGGCGCGACATCGTACGACAAAGAAATCAATGTAAGTCCTTTTAATCCTTACAAGCTTTGCAGGTACTACCTGCAAAACCCGGGTGCGGAAGAAATAAAAGAGGTTTTGGACAAAACCGTGGCGGCTGGAGGGTGGGTAATATTCTACACTCACAATGTTTATGAGGGCGGCCAAACACCGGACAGTAAGAGTATAAATCAGGATACGCTAAAACTCCTGTTTGAGGAGACGGCGAAGAGAAATATTCAGGTGGCAACGGTTAAAGAAGGCCTGCGGCTAATGGCGGGTAAATAATGCGAGTGAAACGTTTTGCTTTTTTTGCCATATTTTACGGCCTGCTTCTAATTGTTTTTATTGTACTAGCTTATCCCCCATGGCCCTTAATGGCTAAATTGCTGGTTGTTGATGAGCGGCCTGAGGCAGTTGATGTGCTGATAGCGCTTTCGGGGGATTCGGAAAGGGAGCTTTACGCAGCGGAGCTTTACAGGTTGGGCTTGGCGCCCAAAATAATCATGTCGGGCCACCGGCCGGGAACCCAGAAGATGGCAATAAGAGCAGTTAACAAAGGTGTAAAAGAACAGGATATTATTACCGAGGATAAATCTGAAAATACTTATGAGAATGCTGTTTATTCAAAGGAGGTCGTACTTCGGCAAAATTTTAAGTCTGCCATTATCATTACCTCACCATACCACATGAGGCGTACCAAACTTGTATTTGAAAGGATATTCAGAAATACAGGCGTCAGATTGATTTATTGTCCGACCAGGGACTCCGGCTTTAACGTGGACGGTCAGTGTGAAAGCGAAACAGACAGACAGATAGTCCGGCGAGAATATATAAAACTAATCTATTACTGGTTCAGGTATTGGTAAAGTCGGTAGTCGGTAGTCAGTAGTCAGTAGTCAGAAGACAAAAGACAGAAGACAGAAGACAAAAGGCAAAAGACAGGGACAGGAGACAGGAGCCAGGGACCGGGAGTCGGGATGCGAGAACGGTTTATCGCCTCGCAATATTCTGGATTCTGACTCCTGAATTCTGACTACTTGAAAGGGTGGCATCTAGTGGGAAATTATTATGTATTGGGTTTGCAGGACAAGGAGCAGTGGCTGCGGGAGCTGGATTGTATCAAGGATTTGTGTCCGGACCTTCATTTCCGGCCTGAATACTGCGGATTATTCAGGGATTCCGGGGAAGTCCGGCTTTTCGTCTACCGGGAGGAGGGATGTACGGTTGTTTATCCTTTCCTGCTCAGGAAGGTGAACCAGATTCCGGGTTTGGGGGATAAACTCGAGCGGGAGCTATATGATATCACCAGCCCTTACGGCTATGGAGGGCCGCTGGCTTCCCCTGCGGCAGGTGAAGGTGCGTGGCGCAATTTCTACCAGTCTTTCAGGGACTACTGTGCAGGGAACGATATCATCAGCGAATTTATCCGGTTCCACCCTTTATTGGAAAACCACCGCATACTATTAAACAATGTGGAAGTCGCGAGGGCATCGTCAGTAATCTGCGTGGATCTCAGAAGAACAGATGAGGAAATATGGTCGGGGTATGAGCGCAATAATCGTAAAAACATTAACAAAGCCTACCGGGAAGGCCTCGAAGTGATTCTGGAAGAGACGCCGGCGCATTTTTCCGATTTTATTTCGATCTATCACCACACGCTTTTCAGGAACCAGGCCGGTGAATTTTACTTCTTTAACAGCGATTTTTATGATTGTATCCACAAAGAATTAAAGAATAACTTTTTGTATGCGCACACCTTGAAAGACGGACAGATTATTTCAACTGAACTGCTCTTGTTTAATCATACTTATATCCATTCATTCCTGGGAGGAACGTTGGAACAATTTTATCAATACCGGCCAAACAATATTTTAAAGCATGAAGTGATCAAATGGGCGAAAAAAAAGGGGATCAGCTACTTTTTACTTGGCGGGGGATACCGTGAGGGAGACGGTATTTACTGCTACAAGCATTCCTTCGCCCGCGACGGCGTGCTGGATTTCTATGTCGGGAAAAAAGTGCATAACCGTGAAGCGGTGAGCACGCTGGAAAATCTGCTGGCGACAAAAGCACCAAGAGAAAATGACAGTTATTTTCCCGGCTACCGGAGGTATTGAGATGAAAAGGGCGTTTGACCTCGTTGGCTCTTTATTGATTCTGGCGCTCATCAGCCCGCTGCTTTTAGCGGTTGCCCTGGCGATAAAAATAACTTCGCCTGGTCCGGTCATTTTCAAACAAAAGCGTCTGGGCCGGCAAGGAAGAATCTTTTATTTGTATAAATTCCGGAGCATGGTTCCCCACGCTGAAAAAATCGGTTCCGGGATGTTTGTGGAGAAAGATGACCCGCGCATAACCGCAATCGGCAAGATTCTTAGAAAGACCAGCATTGATGAGTTGGCGCAGCTTTTTAACGTTTTACGCGGCGAGATGAGCCTGGTCGGCCCGCGGCCCGCCCCCCTGCACCACTACAGCAAGTACAACGAGAGGCAGAGAAAAAGGCTCAATGTTAAGCCAGGCATCACCGGCTGGGCCCAGGTTAACGGCCGTTTAGCCATTTACTGGCCGGAGCGTATTGAATTGGATGTCTGGTATGTTGAGCATTACTCATTCTGGCTGGACATAAAAATACTAATCAAGACAGTTGCCGTGGTTTTGCTCCGCCATGGCGGCACAGCCAAGGAAGACCGTAAAGAAGCAGACCCGTTTATGAAAATGTAGAAGAGATGGGAGGATTACAGTGAGGCTGAAGGGACGCAAGGTTTTAGTGACGGGGGGAGCCGGTTTTCTCGGCTCCCACCTTTGTGAAAGGCTGCTCGCGGAAGGTGCGGAGGTGCGTGTGCTGGATGTGCTTGCTTCCGGCAGGGCCGCTAATCTGAGCGCTTTATTGGGACAAATCGACCTTATTAACGGTGATATCGCCAGTGAGGATTCTGTCCTTAAGGCCGTGGGGAACTCTGATACTGTTGTTCACCTGGCTTTTCCCCTGGCCTTGCGCGAGCGTTCAATTGAAACTCCGGTTATAACGGGCATTTTAACCGGTCTTCTTAATTTGATCCAGGCGGCTCTTGCCCGTGACGCTTTGCTGATTTATACTTCGTCAATTGCTGTTTACGGGAATGGAAAATATGTGCCTATTGATGAAAAACATCCGTTGGAGCCTGTCCTGATTCACGGCGCCGTCAAACTGGCCGGCGAAAATTTTTGCCGCACACTTGCCGGGAGCAATGGACTGAGGACGGTCATTCTCCGGGCTGCGGATATTTATGGCCCGCGCAACACCAGGATCAGTGTGCCGATAAAATTTTTGCTCCAGGCCATGGCAAACGAGCCCATCACAATATATGGAGACGGTTCCGACAGCCGCTCCTATACGTTCGTCGCTGATTTCACCGAGGCGGTTGTCCTGAGCATGATCCGGCCTGAAGCAACAGGCGAGGTGTTTAACGTCGGAGGGGATGAATGCGTATCCATGTGCGAATTAGCTTCTGAAGTCAAGAAAATAGCTGGAAGTTCCGGCCCTGTTCTCTTTCAGGACAGCCCGGCCGCCGGCCGCCGGCTTTTTATTGACAACCGGAAATCAAAAGAAATACTTGGCTTCAAACCGTCGTTCAGGATTGGCGAGGGACTGACCCTAACCCACCGCTGGCTCATTGACAACCCGCAATATTATCATTCGTAAAAAAGCGCCGCCAAAATGGTGGCGATGTGCAATAACTGATCGGTGATGTTCACCGGATGCAATTTTGCTAGTGATGAGGAGAAAAGGCGTATCTTAAGAAAGTCTATCACAAAATGCGTGGCAAATAGGAAAAAAAGTTTCCATATTGAAAAAAAACCGGTCAGCATTAAAACGAGGCTGATTACCAACGCCCAGGAGAAGGCGTGGGCGGCAAGCGCCGTGATTTTTTTTCTTTTATAAACAGCCAGCCGGGTTAACTGGAGAAAGAAATCAGCAAAAACATGCCCTGCCATCAACAGGAGTAGAATTGAGAACATAATTATCCTCCATGCGCTGTATTATTAACTATATGCGAAAATATTTGTTTGGATTCAGGGAAGTCTAATCTACCTTCGGGCAGATAAATGGAAGTCGATATACTTTTTTCAGGCGAGATATCATACGGGAGATAGGGCTATGAATATTAAAAAAATAGAAGGCAGGCTGTTTTTCTGCTGTTCAGATAATTGGATTAAACTATTTTAAAAGAAGGATTTCGTTGCGATATAACGAATAAATTATCAATTAAGCTAATGTAAAATTATACCATTGGGGTGAGGGCATGATGTCTCAATCCTTACAATATCTGCTTATTGTTGATGATAACGCCGGGGTGTGCCGTCTTTTATTTGAGTTGTTCAGCGATGAGGGGTATATTGTTGAGACGGCGCGAAGCGGTGCGGAGGCGCTCCGGATAATTCGTGCCAGAATCCCTTCGCTGATCCTGCTTGATGTTAAAATGCCGGGGATGAGCGGTTTGGAAACGATGGATAAAATAAAGGAAATCGTTCCAGACACGCCGGTGGTGATGATGACCGCGTATACTGAGCTGGACACGGTCATGGCGGCCAGAGAGGAAGGTAAAATACGATATTATTTAAGCAAGCCTTTCGAATTGGACGAGATGCGTCTTTTAGTGAAAAAGATTCTATCAGACAGAGAACGTAAACAAAAGTTATCCGGTTAAGGCCCATATATGGCTGGTAAGGGAGTAATGAGCGCTCGTTTACATAATACCGGCTTAATGATCGGTAGCTGGCTGTCAATTATCTCCGGCAGGAGTTATTACCACCAGGAACAGCCGCTTGGCAGAATTTTTCAGCCCGGTGATGTTCTTGGTTATTTTAATGATCTGACAGGTAAAACGAAATGGAGGGGACCGGTTTCCGAGAGGGGGGTCCCTTTAAACCGCAAGGTAAACGGAAGCTTGGTCTTTATCCCCACGACTATTGCGCAGAAAGCTTTAGGGCATTATGACAACTGGCTACTGGACGGGGACAGCCGGGACCTGGATGACTTCATGCTGCTTGCCGGCTGGCTGCGTGAGCACCAGGACGCGGCAGGCGGTTGGCCGATATGGCCGGTGCTGGGCATGTCCGGTCCTTCCCTTTATTCAGCGATGGTTCAAGGTGAGGCTATCTCGGTGGCGGTGCGGGCGCACCTGCATGATCCGGATCAAGCGTGGATAAAAGTGGCGGAAGACGCCGCCCGGCTAATGCTAATACCGGTTATGGAAGGCGGGACCGCCCGGTACACGCCGGAAGGTCTTGTGCTTGAGGAATATCCAATAAAGATCCAAAACACCATTCTCAATGGATGGTGTTTTGCTCTTTACGGCTTGTACGATTTAAGGCTTGCCAAGGCAGGTTTGCATATTGACATAGAACAGGCGCTTAACGATACACTCCGGGCGCTGAGCGTTTACCTGCCCCGTTACGACGCCGGGTACTGGTCTTACTATGACACCGCCAACAACCTGGCCGGCCCATTTTATCACAAGCTGCACATAGCGCAACTGCGGGCAGTTGAAGAAACATTTCCCGGGATTGAAGCGGTAGCCCGTTTCTACCGTGTAAAATTTGAGCGCCAGTGGTCAAGGGTAATTAACAGGTTTAGAGCCGTAGTAAAAAAAGGACTGCAAAAGATTTGCCACCCCCCGGAAACTATCATTCGCTGACTGTCAGAAGCTGTCAATAGGGACGGTTCTCTTGACACTAGTGTCAAGAGAACCGTCCCTATTGACACTTTGACAACGGGGTATTTAATTAGAGAGGCCCTTGGAACGATTTTTCTCAACACTTCATAGGATGGAAGTATAGAAAATGATCAATATGCTTCGGAGGGATTCTTTGAAGATTGCCGCAGTGGCCGGTACCCGGCCCCAGTTTATTAAAGCGATGATGGTTTCCAGAGCCGTCAGGGAAAAGCACAAAGAAATATTGATCCACACCGGTCAGCATTATGATCCTAATATGTCGCAGGTGTTCTTTTGCGGGCGGGGCTGCCCCGCGCCGGATTATTATATTGACGCCGGACAGGACACGCCGGGGCGGCAGCTCGGCAAAATGTTCGACGGATTAAAAGCTGTGTTTGACCGGGAGAAGCCTGACGTTGTTCTGGTTTACGGCGATTCCCGCTCCACCCTTGCCGGGGCGCTGGCAGCGTCAAAGACAGGTGTGCCCCTGGCACATATTGAGGCCGGCTTGCGCTGTGGCAACCACGCCATGCCGGAGGAGTTCATCAGGGAATTGACCGATTATCTGTCCGCCATATTGTTTTGCCCTTCTGCAGCCGCGGTCCGCAACCTTAATAAAGAGGGGGTTGTCAGCACCACCGGCGCGATTTTCGGTAAGGAAGCCGACGCGGTGCGGTTTGGCGCTTCTATTGCCGTTAACGTCGGGGATGTTATGTATGATGCTTTGCAGGAGTGCCTGGAAAGAAGCAAGTGTTTACCGCCACAGGTGGGGGGAAAATTTCCGGAACCCGGGGGGTACCTTCTCGTGACTGTTCACCGGGCGGAAAACACTGATAAAAAGGAGCGGCTGTCAGTTGTCCTGGAAAGCCTCGTTGCATTGGGAGAAAAGGTCGTATTTCCGGTCCACCCCCGCACTAAGAAGAAAATCAGTGAATTCAACCTGGGCGGCTATTTGTCCCACCCTAACATGACTGTAATTGAGCCGGTAGGCTATGAAGAGATGATCTGGCTCTGTAAAAACGCCAGAAAAATAATCACTGATTCTGGTGGTTTGCAAAAAGAGGCTTTTTTTCTTCAAGTGCCTTGCATAACCTTACGGGAAGAGACTGAGTGGACGGAAACAGTTGAAAGGGGCTGCAATGTGCTGGTGGGCTGCGAGCGGCGGCGAATCCGGGATGCGGTTGGAGCTTCCGCGCGTGGTGACTGGTCCGGCTGTCCGTACGGGCAGGGAAACGCCTCGCGTTTAATCTCCCGGTTGCTGGAGGAATATTTTTGCCCAGGGTAGTCATGTTGGTGAACAGCGATTACCGTTATGACGCCAGGGTGCAGAAAGAAGCCGCCGCCCTTGGATTGGCGGGGTACAGCGTGACTGTTTTCTCCCTGACCATGAATGTCCGGTGCGAACAAGACGCAATGGGGGTGCGAGTGCTGAATCCCACAACTGAGAAGCTGGCCTGGTTTCCTTATAAGCTGTCCTACCTGCGTGCTTACCGGCAGATCATCCAAGCGCTGTTGCGTGAAAAGGCAGATGTATGGCACGGGCACGATCTGGATATGCTGCCCTTCGTGTTTATAGCCGCGAAGCTCAGGGGAGGTAAAATTGTATACGACTCCCACGAACTCTGGCAGGGATACGGCTGGCCCGGTCGCGGCGGCAGGTGGGGTCTGCTGCGTCGCCTGCTTTGGCAATGCTGGCTGAAACTGGAAAGGACGCTGGCGAAGCATTGCCATTTAATCATTACCGTAAATGAAAGCTGCGCCCGGGAAATGGCTCGAACGTTAAGGGTGCGGCTCCCGCTGGTGCTGAGAAACTGCATTGACCCTGCTGAAGCGGCCGGTCCCGCGGGTAGCCTGCGGGAGGCGTTGGAACTTGGCCACAGCGAATTACTGGTTGTGTATACAGGCAAACTGCAAAAAGGACGCGGCCTGGAAGGATTAATCAAAGCTTGGACCGGTCTGCCCGCCGGCCGGCACTTGGCAATAATCGGCCGGGGGCCGCTGGAGGGGGGACTGAAAAACTTGGCGCGAAGCGCCGGACTAAAAAATGTTTATTTCCTGCCGCCGGTAAAAGCGTTGGAATTGCCGGGTTTTATCCACGGATCCTCCCTGGGTGTGGTTTTGATTGAGGATATTGATCAAAGCAAGCATTATTCTTTGCCAAACAAGCTGCTTGAATATATCGCCGCGGGGGTGCCGGTGCTGGCATCGCAACTGCCGGAAATCCGCCGGCTGGTGGACGAATATCAAGTCGGCGCTTTCGCGGATCCCGGAGACAGCGGCAGCATCAGGGAGTCGTTGAACGAACTGCTGGGCAACGTGGAAAAGCTGCACTCCTTAAGAATGAATACCTTGAAAGCCAGAGTGGATTTAACATGGCGGAAGGAAGCTGGTTTGCTAATTAGTGAATACTCAAAAATTACCAAAGACAGCAGGTAAGAACCGCCCCCCATTGCTTCATTTGCTTCCGACTGTCTTCATCGCAGGGACTCTGTCAGGTTTAGCCGGGGTTAAATGGCCTGTCCTCCTAGCGGGTGGAATCCTGGCGTTTCTATCCTGTTTATTGGCCCCGGAGGTATTGGGTTTTTTTACCGGAGGGGGCCTTTATCTGGTTGGCAGGACCTTTGACATGGGGCATGAAGCATTGCTTTTTTTGAACGTGGGCGTATTTTTGTTTCCCATGTTTTTCCTAATGATTTATTTGTTTTATAAAAAGAGAGCTTGCGCCTTGATTGCTATATTCAGACTTTGGGAATTTTGGGCCGTGCTTGGCCTTGGTTTATTAATGCTGGTCCGCCTGCCGGACAGTTTGTTTGAAGAATACGGGGTACAGAAAATAAAGTATTACCTGGTTAATAACATGGTATGTTTTTTCGGACCGGTGCTGTCCTCAGCCGTCTGGGGCAATCCGGGCCTTTACCGCTTTCTGAAAGGAGTCCTCCTGGGCGGCTTGGCGCTTACCGTGTATTTCTGGGTGAGCGGGTCATACCTTGAATTGCCTTTTAATATTTATGCCGTGCTGAATTTTAATCCCATTGAAATAAGCAGGCTGATTGGCCTGTTCATCCTTCTGGTGGTGATCGGCGAGGTGATGGCTATTCCTCATCTTTTTGTTTTTTTGCTAGCCGCGGCCGCAAGCGCCGCCATGATCCTGCTTGATGCCCGGGGTCCCGCCCTGGCGCTGGTTATCGCCCTGCTCTGCGGGGGTATGGCGGCGGGCCGCCGGGAGTTTCGCCTGCCGCCGGTGCTGGTCGTCCCTCTTTTTATCCTGCTGGCGGTTTATGTCTCCTCCCACTACTGGTTTTCACCTGATTTTTTCAGTTTGAGTGATAACGGCAGGTGGCAGCTTTACCAGGCTGCTCTAGCGACGTTCGGGCAGAACCCGGTGCTGGGCGCCGGAACTGGATCTTACGCCAGTATTTCACCTGTGCCGGGAATTAATTATCCGCACAACCTGTTTCTGGAATCGGCGGCGGAACTGGGGCTTGCGGGGCTGGCACTCTCCTTGTTGTTTGTATTCGCTCCCCTGTTGCGGCTGGCATGCTGGCGAAAAAAAGTTAAAGAAACTGCTCTCGCCGTTTCGCTGCTGGTATTTTGCCTGGTAAACGCCATGCTTAGCGGGGATGTCCCCGGAAATTACCTGCTCTGGCTGGCTGGCGGGGTGGCGGCTTCTGCCGCCATGACAGCTGCGGAGGACTACCGGTGAAAATTTTAATGATCTCCGGCGCGCGCGCGGAAGTTTCCACAGGTGAGACCATCCATACGCTGGAGGTGGCTGGAGGGCTGGCCGGCGCCGGCGCCCGGGTGACCTTGCTGCTGCGGGGGAAGTATCGCGGACCCGGCCGGCCGGGTGTGCACGTGGTAGGTTTACCAGTGATGAAAAATAAATGGCTCGACGGGGTGCTCCGGCCGGTACTGGTATGCGTGGCGGCGTCGTTTTTCACTTTGCGGGCGGGCTGCGACGCTGTGTATGTCCGGGACAGTATATTTGAAATGCCCGTAGTTTGGCTGTGCAAGCTGCTGGGTCAAATAGTGGTCCTGGAGCTGAATACGGTGTCGCCGGAAGATCTGCGCGCTAAAGGCAGGTCTCGCTGGAAGCAGGCTATAGCCGCTTGGGCGCAGCGAAAGGCCTGTTTTTCCGCCACTCTGGTCCTGCCGGTTACCGCCGGTTTAGCCGGATGGCTGGCCGGGCAGGGTGTGCCTGCCGGTAAGGTGACAGTGGTGGCCAACGGGGCCAACCCATATTTGTACCGCCCGGCTGGGCGAAAGAACGCGCTGGCGCGGCTGGGTCTGGACCCGGTGAAACAGTATCTCTGTTTCGCCGGCAATTTGGCGGCCTGGCAGGGCGGGGAAATAGTTGTTGAAGCTTTTGACAGACTGGCCGGACGTTACCCGGATGCCATCCTGCTGATTATCGGGGATGGCCCGGAAAGGCAGGCGCTGGAATTGCTTGCCTGCTCCAAGGGGCTCGCCGGCAGGGTGCTTTTCACCGGCCGGCTGCCGTATCACCGGGTGCCCGTCTACTTGAACGCCTGTGTGGCGGGCATCGGCGGGGGCTGGTATGGAGAAAACCTGACCTTGAAAAGAAGATTCTGTTTCAGCGGCAGTTCCGCTTTGAAATTTTTTTCCTACCTGGCCTGCGGCCTGCCGGTTGTTGTGCCGGATATCGCCGACCTGTCCGGCATAGTGCGGCGGACCGGCTGCGGGCTGGTGGCGGAACCTGACCGGGTGGAAAACCTGGCGGACGCGTTAACAGCCGTGCTTGAGCATCCGCTTGTGTGGGCGGAGGCCGGGCGCAGGGGCAGGCGCTTTGTTGAAAGGGAGGCCGCGTGGGAACACCGGGCTTCCCGGATCATCGACCTGGTGAAAAAGGCCAGGCGCCGGAAAGGCAGGTGATCATCATTCCAAGAAAATTAATGTACCTGACAGTCACCGCGCCACTTGGCCGGCCTGAAGCTTTTTTGATCCCGGAAATGAACTGCCTGGCGGAGCGGGGGGTAGAGCTAACCGTCATCCCTGTGCGTCCGGCCGGGCGGCTGGAACACAGGGACGGAGACGGCCCTTTCCTCAGCACTATTGTCTCCGGGCCATGGAGTTTAGCGGTATGGCGGTCAGCTCTATCATGGTCGCTCAAGGCTCCCTTGCGGGTGGCCGGCTTGTTGTGCCTGCTGTTGAAAGGCGGGAGCCTGGCCAATAAGGTAAAGAACCTGCTGCTTCTTCCCAAGGGTATGTTCATCGCGGAAAAAGTTCAGTCCCTGGGAATAAATCATATTCACGCCCACTGGGCGTCCACTCCTTCAACCTGCGCCCTGGTGGCTTCCGTCCTGACCGGTGTCGGCTGGAGTTTTACCGCCCACCGCTGGGATATCAAGAACAACAACCTTCTGCCGGAAAAAGTGAGCAGGTGTTCCTTTGTGCGGGTTGTTTCATCCCATGGGCTTAAGCAGGTGACCAAAATAGCAGGCCGGGAGTCCGGGATAAGGGTGATCCTTAGCCCGTTAGGGGTGGAGGTGAACCCGGAATTTCCGGAAAAAAGCAGCCTGGGCGGGAGTAAACCCATTATTGGAGCCGTCGGCAGCCTCACGGCGGTAAAAGGCCACCGCTACCTGCTCCAGGCCTGCCGGCTGCTGGCCGACAGAGGAGTGAACTTCCGGTGCCTGATCGTCGGGGACGGGCCGGAACGGGGCAGCTTGTTGCGCCTGGCAGACAGGTTAAAGCTTGGCGGTGTTGTTTTCTTTGTCGGCGCGCTTACACACGACAGAGTGCTGCGCCTGCTCAGGTCCGGCATTCTAAGTCTGCTGGTGCATCCCAGTGTGGAAACGCCAAGCGATGAGCATGAGGGCGTGCCGGTGGCTGTGATGGAGGCCATGGCCGGCGGTGTGCCGGTAATTGTTACGAAAACCGGCAGTGTACCCGACCTTGTCGACCGGGATACCGGTGTGATTGTGCCCCCGGAGAACCCTGCCGCCCTGGCGCGGGCCATCAGGAGCTTGCTGAGTGACCCGGACAGGTCCCGGTCGCTGGCAAAAGCGGCCCACCGCAGGATCAGGGAAAGGTTCGAGCTGAACACAAATGTTAATGTTCTACTTGATATGATGGATATGGATACCATGCCATAAGGAGTGTGGCATGCCAAATTTATTCACGGGTTGTGGTGAACGTGGCCGGCATATGTGAACGAACCCTTTGGATTATTAATCATCACGCCGCCGGTCCCGGGAGGCATGAGAGTCTGGCCGGGGAACTGGCTGACCGGGGGTGGCTGGTGAAACTGTTTGCCTCCAGCTTTGTGCACAATGTCTTTATTGAGCTAAAGAATTACCCGCCGGGTTGCCATCACCTGAATGAAATAGAAAGAGGCGTCGATAGAGTCTGGATCCGGACTCCGCCCTACTATGACAACAGCCTGTCCAGGCTGGTCAACCACCTTTATTTTACCTGCAGGGTTGCTAGGCTGGGGCGCGCCCTGGACGCGCCGGAAGCCGTCATCGGGTCCTCCACCCACCTGTGCGCCGGCCTGGCGGCATACCTCCTGTCCAGAAAACACAACGTTCCCTTTGTTTTTGAAGTGAGAGACATCTGGCCCCAGTCCCTCGTGGACATTGGAGCCATAAGCAAGTATAGCCCTCTGACCGTGGGAATGGGTGTGCTGGAGAAATTTTTATACCGGAAGGCCCACCTGATCATCAGTGTGCTGCCCGGTGGAAAAGAGCATATTGCCCAGCTTGGCCTTGAAGATAAAAAGGTGGTTTATATCCCTAACGGCGTCGACCTGGCCTGGTACGACCGCTGCACCCGCGAGGGCTGCCTCACCCCGGAGCAGGCAGCTCTTTTTCGCCGGCTCAAAGGATGGGTGGTGTTTACTTATACGGGAGCGCACGGATATGCCAATGGCCTGGAGACGGTGCTAAAAGCTGCCGAAATACTGCACCGGGCCGGGATTGGCGGCATCCATGTTCTGATGGTGGGCGACGGGCCGGCTAAAGCGGGGCTGGTGAAGGCGGCGGCGGAGCGCGGGCTGACTAATGTAACTTTCTTAAACACCCTGGAGAAGTCTCAGTTACCAATAATCTTGAAAAACTCTGACGGGTGTCTTTTTCACCTGCGCAACAGCAAAGCATACCGCTACGGACTTAGTTCCAACAAGTTGTTTGATTACATGGCGGCGGCGCGGCCCATAATCGCTGCGGTGGAAAAAGCACCGAACACGGAGTTTGCCCGGTTCGGCCTGCATGTGCCCTCGGATGAGCCCGGCGCCCTGGCGGACGCGATGCTGCAGATGGCCGGCGAAACGCCAGGCGCCAGGAAAGTTATGGGAGAACGCGCCCGGGCTTATGTGGAAAAATTTCACGATATTCCGGTACTGGCCGGCAAGCTGGCAGAGGTTTTGGAGAGCTTGAAAAAAAGTGTATGAAATTACCACGAGGAAGTTGACGAATATTGTCGAATTTTACGTTAACTGGGAAAATAACAAGCTTCCAGAATACTGCCGGGAGGTATGCGATGAAAAAGAAGCGCGGGTCTTTCTATCTTAGCCTGATTTTAATTTTTTGTTTCTTGTGGGTCATAATACCGGCCGTACCCGCCGGGGCGGCCGATTCCAGTGAGTTGCTCCAGATCTTTACCAGGCTGGACACTGTCAACGGCGGAAACTGGTATAAAAGCGCCAACAATGACAACGCGCAGCTGGCCTGGGGCGAAAGCTACGTGATGGACGCTTATTTAACAATGTACGAGGCTACTGGCGACACTGTTTATTTGGACAAGTTCATTGCCCACGGCAAAGGGGTTTTAGCCCAGCGGGACAGCTCCCGCGGCGTTACGGATTACCGGGGTCTCAGTTTGCCTGCCTGGCGCAACGGCAGCTACACCTTAAACGGAAAATATGCTGTTTTTGCCGCGCACACAGGCATGATCGCTTATCCCATGGCCAAGTTTGCCGCAATTGTCACCAAAACTCCATCCCTGCAAAAATACCGGAGCGACAGGGAATTATTCCTGCAGGCGGCCAAAGACGCGGTGGCTGTTCATAAAGATGAGTGGGTGGACGAAGGCAGTACCGGGTATTACAAGTTTCGCGACGACATGCCGTACAAGCAGGCGGGCGGGAAACTGCCCTTTAACCAGTATTTGGCCATGGCCAGGACGGAGCTGATGATTTACAACGCTACCGGTGAGACCCAGTACCTGGACCGGGCGAAAAAAATGCTGCAGCACTTTAAAAACAATCTGGCTGTCGACGCGGGCACCAACAGCTACCGCTGGCGGTATTCACTTGGTAGTTCCTTATATGAGGACATCGGCCACGCCATTATTGACATAGACGCGGCTTATCAGGGGTATGCGGCCGGCGTTGTTTTCAACGCTACTGACATGGCCAAGTTTGCCAATACCGGCTCCAAGAAATTAATCAAGCCCGACGGCGGCATTGCCAACGACATAATGGGAGGCGGCGCCACCCAGTACCCCTGGTTCATCGGCTTATGGTCGGCCTACGGGCAATTCGCTCCTGTAATCACAGACACAGCCTATAGCAAGCTCTCGGCAACCACCTCCGGCGGCGCCACCGGCCTGCTGGCGGCGGCCATGCTGAACAAGGCTAACGCGCAGCCCGGTTACCGCGTTGGAGAAAGCCAGCCCTCTCCGCCGGTGGACAACCCTCCGGCCGGCGAAATGGTTAAAAACGGTGATTTCAGCCAAGGCAAGGCTGAATGGACAGGCCCCGACGTGGTGATAAAAACCGAAACCGGCGGAAATAGCTACGCTAGCGCCAAATATGGGTGGTATTTCTACCAGTACGTCCCGGTAGAGCCGGGTAATAAATACGCGGTAAGCGCCAGAAGCCGGAAAGGCAATGCCGTCACCGAAGCCAGAATAGCCTACTTCTTTTATAACGCTGCCGGCAAGCAGCTGTCCAGCGGCAGCATTATGTACAAGCATAAAGGCGCGGGATGGGAGCAGATCCCGTCCCAGACAGTGGCAGCCCCGGCCGGAGCGGCCAAAATACAAATCAAGCTGCTGGTAAACGGCGGTTCCGGCACGCACGATTTCGATAACATATCCATGAAAAAAGTTTGATTAAATTTGCCTTGCGATCCGCCTGTTGTTAAACGGGCGGCTTTTTACGACAAAAATTGATAAATTATTGCATTTTTAATAATTAAATAGCAGGAAAATTTTTATAAATTATAGAAGTAAATGTTTGACTATATTTAATCTTAACAACCGGGA
Organism: Pelotomaculum sp. PtaB.Bin117; assembly: GCF_002067195.1. Classification (NCBI taxonomy): domain Bacteria; kingdom Bacillati; phylum Bacillota; class Clostridia; order Eubacteriales; family Desulfotomaculaceae; genus Pelotomaculum; species Pelotomaculum sp. PtaB.Bin117. Next base: position 16,129 of record NZ_MVQM01000012.1, read on the forward strand.
AAGGATTCTTATGGCAATTCTTATTGTTGATGATTTGTCGGACAGCAGGCTGCTGATTGAATATATTTTAAAATCGGCAGGCTATACGGATGTGTTTACCGCGAAATCGGCCGCTGACGCTTTTAAGCTTCTCGGCATGGACAATGCGCAGGGTGCGCAGGGGGGCTTTGATTTAATTGTAATGGACATTATCATGCCTGGTATTGATGGCATCGAAGCCTGCCGTTTAATTAAAGAGCGTGAGAATATGCGGGATATTCCCATTATCATGGTAACTGCCAATTATGATATCGATAACCTGCAGTCAGCTTTTTCCGCCGGGGCGATGGATTATATCACGAAGCCGCTGAATAAGGTGGAGCTGCTGGCGCGCGTGCGCTCGGCTTTAAGACTCAAACACGAGACGGACAGGCGGAAAGCGCGCGAGAATGAGCTGCTTGAGGTAACGCGCCAACTGGAAGAAGCAAACCAGAACCTGCGCCGGCTCTCTTTTTTAGACGGCCTTACCGGTATTGCCAACCGGCGCCATTTTGATGAGGTTTTATTGAATGAATGGAACCGCGCGGCGCGTGACGCCGTGCCGTTGTCTTTAATAATTCTCGATATAGATTTTTTTAAAAAATACAATGACACTTATGGTCATCAGGCCGGCGACGACTGTTTGAAACAAGTGGCGGGCTCTCTGAGCGGCCGCTTGAAACGGCCCGGAGATCTGGCGGCCCGCTACGGCGGCGAGGAATTCGCGGCCATCCTGCCGAACACGGATATGCAGGGGGCTGCCGCGATAGCGGAGATGCTGCGCGGCGGTGTTGAAGCGCTGGAAATTCCTCATGCCAGTTCGTCAGTCAGCGCCTATGTCACGGTAAGCGCCGGGGCGGCCTCTACCGTGCCTCGGCAGGCCGGTACTCCGGGAGACTTGCTGGCGGCGGCCGACAAGGCGCTCTATCAGGCAAAGCAAGGCGGCAGGAACAGAGTGACCTTGAGGGAAGTATAAGAGATGAAAGATCAAGACAAGACCAAAAAACGACTGATTGATGAATTAAACGAAATGTGGCGACGAATTACTAATTTAAAAACACCGCAGTTGGTGGAAGAAAAACTTACCTGGCTGGCTTCCATCGTGGAGTTCTCAAATGACGCCATTGTCGGGATGAGCCTGGAGGGCCTTATTTTTAGCTGGAACGCGGGCGCGGAGAGAATCTTCGGGTATACGGCGAATGAAGTCATCGGGCGCCCTGTTTTTATCCTCGCGCCCAATTACGATGAAATAGCAAAAAATTTGGAACGAATCAAGCTTGGAGAAAGGGTCAATTACTACGAGACCGTACGCGTCAGGAAGGATTTCAGGCAGATTCAGGTTTCCTTGACCATATCCCCGATTAGAGACACTTCAGGCAAAGTAATCGGCGCTTCAACCATTGCCCGCGACATTACCGGACAAAAGCTGATCGAGGAGAAACTGCGCACGAGTGAAGCGCGTTTCAGAGCGATCTTCGAGGGCACGTCCGTGGGAATAACGTTAATCAACAGGGAAGGGCGGCTTGTCGAGAGCAACCCGGCGCTGCAGGAAATGCTCGGTTACAATGGCCGGGAACTGGCCAATATGGTTTTTAACGAGCTCATTTACCCGGATGACATGGCCAATTATGTTGGATTGTTCAACGACCTGTGGGCGGGCGCGCTGGACAGCTACCAGATGGAAAAAAGCTATGCCCGGAAGGATGGCCGGCTGGTTTGGGTAAGCGTTAATTTTTCCCTGGCCCGCGACAACTTGAATGAGCCGATGTTTATTATCGGTGTGGTGGAAGACGTTACTGAGCGAAAGCGGGTTGAGGAGACCATGCAGCAGGCTAAAGAGGTTGCGGAAGCCGCCAACAAGGCGAAAAGCGAATTTCTGGCCAGCATGAGCCATGAAATCCGCACGCCGATGAACGCAATCCTCGGAATGGCCGATCTGCTCTGGGAGACGCCGCTGACTTCCGAGCAGCAAAAATATATTATGACGTTCAGGTCGGCGGGTGAAACGCTGTTGAGCCTGATCAATGACATTCTCGATCTTTCTAGGGTCGAGGTTGGCCACTACGAGCTTGAAAGCATAAACTTCGACCTTGGTAATGTAATAGAAAAAACCTGCGAAGTGATGGCTGTTCGCACACATGAAAAGGGTGTTGAGCTGGTCTGCCGGCTCATGCCTGATGTGCCCGTGAATCTGATAGGGGACCCGGGCCGCCTGCGCCAGATTATCATCAACCTGATCGGGAACGCCATTAAATTTACCGATGAAGGTGAAGTGCTGTTAAAAGTTGCGCTTGCGGACAATCAGCCGCCCATCTCCACCGGAAGTGACGGACGGGAATGCCGGTTGCTTTTTACTGTCAGCGACACCGGCATCGGCATATCACCGGAAAAGCTGGACGTTATTTTCGAGTGGTTTACCCAGGCGGACTCCTCAACAACCCGCAAGTACGGAGGCACCGGGCTGGGCTTAACCATTGCCAAGAGGCTGGTGGAATTGATGGGCGGACGCATATGGGTGGAAAGTGAAGTGGGGAAGGGGAGTACCTTTTACTTTACTATCTGCTTTGCCGTTCAATCCGGAACAGCCGGGGGCGAAGAGAAATCATCAAGTGCGAAAAGTGAGCCGGCGGAGACGCCCGCAGCCTTTGCGGACCAGCGCGCCTTGCGCCTTCTCCTGGTGGAAGATTCCCCGGACAACCAGCTATTGATCCAGGCATACCTGAAAAAGACCGCCTGTCAAATTGAGATTGCCGAAAATGGGGAGATAGCCGTGGAAAAGTTTAAGTCGGGAAAGTACGACTTGGTCCTGATGGATATGCAAATGCCCGTGATGGACGGGTATACCGCCACAAGAGCCATCAGACGCTGGGAGGCGGAGAACCGCCTGGCGCCAACTTCGGTTATCGCGCTGACTGCTTACGCATTGAAAGAAGACGAGCAAAAGAGCCTTGACGCCGGATGTACGACTCATTTGACCAAACCGGTCAAGAAGGCGATCTTGATGAAGACCATACTGAAAAATATTCGTGGCAAATAAGCCGCGCTGCGCAATACCTGTTCGATCCCCCGGAATTAACTTCTCAGCGCTGCCGGTTCCACCGGCAGCACTACTTTCATGCGGTAATTTTCCTGCCCTCTCGCCCAGCTTTTTATTTTCATTGTTTACCGGCGGCAAGTGGGGGTGGTTCTTGCTTGCTACCCTTGGGGTGGCAAGTCCAGAACCGCCCCCACTTCTCCTTTATTTCGTCACCAAACCCAAGCGACCGTAATATTATAATCGTAATATTATCAAAAGAAAAACAAGGTAAGGCGGGGATCGAGCGATAGATGAACTATATTCACCCGGATGCGGCGATCGGCGCGAACTGTGTTATCGGCCTTTTTTCGGTGATTGGGGAGGGCGCCTATATTGGCTCCGGCACG
>NZ_MVQM01000013.1:0-2927 GCF_002067195.1 Pelotomaculum sp. PtaB.Bin117
GTCCATCTCGATTAATTTAGCTCCTACCCCGGCAACCAGCTTACCAACTTTGGTTACAGCGGCCGGAGGTGTTTCGTGGGTTGGAGTAAGAATATATACCGCGTTTTCAAACAGATACGGGTCGGCTTCCCGCACTCCCGCCCGTTCGGTCCCTGCCATCGGATGACCGCCGATAAAGCTTGCGCCGGGCGGTAAAAGCTGTGTGGCGTCCCGCACAATGGCGGCTTTAGTGCTCCCGACATCGGTTACTACCGCAACAGGGGAAAGGTATGGAATGATTTCTTTCAACACCTTTATCGTCACACTCACTGGAGTGGCGATAATGATCAGGTCGGCTCCATTCACACTATTTGTAATTGAATCGGTAAAACGGTGAATGGCGCCGAGTTCACAAGCCAGACGCAGATTTTCTTTGGACGAGCCTGAGCCGACTACTTCTCCAGCCAGTCCCCGCGCGCACATCGCCATACCAAGGGAGCCCCCGATCAGGCCGACACCAATAATTGCAACCCGGTTAAAGTCGGGGTTCATGGCATCTTCCTCCCTACTGCCATTACAACTTGTTGTAACTCGGACATCATTTTGTTGAAGTTCGCCGGGGTAAGTGACTGGGGTCCGTCGCATAAAGCCTCGGGCGGGTTCGGATGCACTTCAATCAGCAACCCGTCGGCGCCGGCGGCAATAGCCGCTTTGGCCATTGTCGGGACGAAGCGCCATTTGCCGATGGCATGGCTGGGATCAACAATCACCGGCAGGTGAGAAAGATGTTTTACAACCGGGATGGCAGTCAGATCCAATGTATTCCTGGTATAATTCTCAAAGCTCTTGATGCCTCGCTCACACAGGATAATATTATAATTACCGCCTGACATTATATATTCAGCAGCCATCAGCCACTCCTCGATGGTTGCTGAAGGGCCTCTTTTTAATAATACCGGCTTGTCTACTTTAGCCACTTCCCGCAACAGTGAAAAATTTTGCATATTACGGGCGCCTATTTGCAAAATGTCGGCATACTCGGCGATCATAGGCACGGTACGCACGTCCATTACTTCCGTCACAATCAAGAGACCGGTTAGGTCCCGGGCCTCGGCCAGGAATTTCAGCCCTTCTTCCTCCAGCCCTTGAAAGGAGTAAGGAGATGACCGGGGTTTAAAAGCGCCCCCTCTGAGTATGGTGGCGCCAGCCTTTTTAACAATTTCCGCCGTTTCCAGGACTTGTTCACGGCTTTCCACAGCACAAGGACCGGCTGCCACATGAACGGTATCACCGCCGATTTCCAGACCGCCCACCTTGATGACAGTTCCTTCTTCTTGAAAAGTCCTACTGGCCAGTTTATACGGTTGTAAAATGGGTACAACCTTTTCCACACCGGACATGGCCTCCAAACCAATGTCACCAATATGGGTCTTATCCCCGATAGCGCCAATAATTGTGCGTTCAACACCCCGGGAAAGATGAATCTGAAATCCCGCCTTTTCCAGCCTGGTTATTACCGCGTCTATTTTATCGTCACCGGCACGATGATCCATAACGATAATCAAAATAAACAACCTCCTCAAACTTGTAGAAACATAAAAGCATTCCACGGAGGAATGCTTAACCAGACCATAAGAACATCACTTATCGCCTCCCTGCCATACTACCGTGCTTCTTTGTTTTTAGAGCGCCTGCGAGCGTTCCTCCAGGCGAAATATACCTGCCGTAAAAACCATTCTACAAAATAAATATTTTTTTAATACTAGCACATTGAACCCAATTATTGCAACTGGATTTTCTGAATCTATTTATGAAGCGCTACTTAGCAACGCGGTTTTAAACTCCCTTGTCAGGTTCTCCACCGCCGTTCCGGCGGCTTGAGTGCCGCTATCAGCTATTAATTTAACGATGGCGCTTCCCACCACGACCGCGTCGCAATACCTGGACATCCGCGCCCCTTGTTCCGGGTCCGCAATACCGAATCCTATGGCCAAAGGCAATGAGGTGTGGCTGCGCACCCTACCGGTAAAGCTTTCTATGTCAGTCCCGATTTCCTTCCTGGCGCCGGTTACTCCGGTTACTGAGACGCAATAAACAAATCCCATCGCCTTTGAAGCTATCCGGCTTAATCTGCGCTCAGTAGTGACAGGCGAAACAAGAGGAATAAGGTCTAAGCCTTCCTTTACCGCCAGTTCCATCAACGGACCCGACTCTTCCAGCGGCAAATCAGGCACGATTAATCCGCTTACACCCGTGGAAGCGGCTTCAGCTATGAACCTGTTCAACCCGAATCTGTAGAAGGGGTTGCAGTAGCCCATTAATACTAGAGGCGCCCGGCAATTACTCTTAATCTTTTTTACCGTATCCAGGATTTTAGCTAACGTTGTCCCGGCGGCCAGAGCCCGGCTGGATGCCCGCTGGATCACCGGACCATCAGCCAAAGGGTCGGAAAACGGCACTCCCAGTTCAATTATATCGGCTCCCGCCGCATCCATGCGCAGCGCCAAATCCACCGTACTGGACAGGTCGGGGTCACCGGCTGTGATAAAAGTAATCAAGCCTTTTTTCCCTTCTGACCGCAGCTTGTCAAGACATCCTTCAATGACGCTGTTGCTGCTCATATGTTCACCCCCGGTTCCCCCGCTACGGCGGGTATATCCTTGTCTCCACGCCCGGAGAGGTTTATCACTATAATCTTTTCAGGTGGAAGTGACGGAGCCAGCTTGACGGCCTCGGCTATCGCGTGTGAACTTTCCAGCGCCGGGATGATCCCGTCAGTGCGGCAAAGCAATTGAAAAGCCGCCAGCGCTTCCGTGTCGGTGGCCGTCGTATAATTTACCCGTCCGGTATCTTTCAGATAAGCATGCTCCGGTCCGACACCCGGGTAATCAAGCCCGGCGGCGATAGAATGAGGTATTGTTATTTGACCGTCATCATTTTGTAAAATG
>NZ_MVQM01000014.1:0-2966 GCF_002067195.1 Pelotomaculum sp. PtaB.Bin117
AAATGGGAAGTCATGATCACGCCGATGCCTTCTTCCGACAGTTTTTTTATTTGCAGGAGAACCCTTACCTGATTGCCGTAATCCAGATTGGAAGTAGGCTCATCCAGGATCAGAATCTGAGGTTTTTGCGTAAGCGCGCGCGCGATAAGCGCCATTTGTCTTTCGCCGCCGCTAATCTCCGTATAGGTCATATCTTTTAAAAAAGAAACACCCAGTCTTTCAAGGGATTCTTCGGCAATCTTAACATCGTCCCGCGAGGGAGATGAGAATGGGCCAAGATGCGCTATGCGCCCCATTAAAACAACATCCAGGACAGTATAGGGAAAAGGCGTCGTATGCGCCTGGGGGACATAACCCACAGCCTTGGCCAGACGCGACTTGGACCACTTTTTGATATTTTGTCCGTCAAGAATTATCTCTCCGCCCTTTATGGCGATAAAGCCCAAAATAGATTTAAACAGAGTCGTTTTCCCGACGCCGTTGGGTCCGAGCAGGCAAAGTAATTCACCGGCGCCGACATTAAAAGAGATGTTCCGGAGAACGGTCTTCTGGGAATAACCGAAAGACGCGTCCTTTATTTCCAGGATCATGTCCATGCATCCCTTCCTTTAAATAACAGATAGATAAAAAACGGCGCTCCAATAATCGCCGTTAAGATACTCAGGGGTATCTCCACCGCAAAAATAGTACGCGAAAGGTCATCGATCAGCAGCAGATAGGCCCCGCCCAGCAAAACCGACGCCGGCAGCATATACTTATAATTCGGGCCAACCAGCATCCGGGCCAGATGGGGGATAACCAGACCCACCCAGCCGATCATGCCCCCGGTCGCCACTGCCGAGGCCGTAATGAGCGTTGCGCAGAGGATGTAGATAAAACGGATTTTTTTAGTGTCCAAGCCCAGAGATTGCGCTTCCTCCTCTCCGAAAGAGAGCGCGTTGAGCTTGTACCTGAGCAGCAGCATGGGAATGATGCCGATAACAAAGGGAATTAGAACCAGGGAGACGTTTTTAGCTGTGATGGAGGCAAGTCCGCCCATTAGCCAGAACGATATTTCCGGTAATTTGTTGTTGGGATCGGCCGTATATTTGGCCAGCGAGATAAAAGCCGAAAACAGGCTGGTCACAACTATCCCGGTTAGGACCAGGACAAGTACGGAATTATTGCCCTTAGCAATAAGACGGCTGATTAGATAGGTCAGCGTAACGGCAATAATACCAAACACAAAGGCCACCAGTTGAATGGTTAGTGAACCGGCCGAATACAAGAGAGCCATGGCTGCGCCAAAACCCGCGCCCGCGGATGCTCCCAGAATATCGGGTGAGACCATGGGGTTGCGGAAAAGGCCCTGATAGGCGGCGCCCGACACTGAAAGCGCGGCGCCGATAATGAGCGCCACGATAATTCTTGGTATCCGGATATTAAACAATACTGTTTCCAGGGTGTCCGACCATGTGGCCGAAAGCCCGAACATTTTTCTGAAGAATACCGTGAGCAGCTCCGGCAAAGGAACCGCATAGCGGCCGACGGTAAAAGACCAGAGAAATATTGCGAGCAGTAAGATGAATAAAATGACCAGCACCAATCCGCTCTTTTTTGCCCTGCTCATTGGACGAACATCGGCCGCTGCGGCCCTATTTTGTAAAGGTGCATCGCTCACAGCATCAGCTTCCCCTTTCAATCATTTTCAGGCCGGACATGGCCAGGGGTTATTGCTTTACTGAGTGGTTGAGCAGTTCGGTGACTTGCTCGTCTCTTAAATCCATATTAAAGAAGAGACTGAAGAAATCTTTTACTTCCTGGTTCAGATTAATATCCGCATATTCGGGATAAAGCACACTCGCGAGCCATTCGATTCCGAGAATCCGCATGATATTGGGAGGACGGTCGAACCAGCCGAAAGGAAGCGAGGGAGTCAAATATACTTTCCCGTCTTTGACTGCTTTGACCTTGTTCCAGGAAGCGTCGCTCAAGATGTTTTGATAGCATTTGACGCCGTCTGAGTTGGAGCTGACCAAAACTGCGTCAGGATTCCAGGCAAGTACCTGTTCCATCGAAACGGGCGACATGCCCTGCCCGCTCTTGGCCGGCACATCGGCGACATTTTTTCCTCTGACAAACTTTAAAACTTCTGCATGGTGAGAATCAGCCGGATCGGTAGCAAGTCCGGCGGTTCCTTCTGCGTAGTATACGCGTACCAGCTTGTCTTCCGGAATTTGGGCAACCATATCGCCGATTGCCGCCATTTTTTGCTCACAATAGGCTGCCAGCTTTTCGGCCCGGTCCTGAATCCCTAAAATATCACCCATGATCCTGTAGACTTCGGGTGTGGAGGTAAATATGGAGTCCATAACAACCGCAGGCCTCTTTGTTTGATCCATAATGCTGTCCGCTGTTTGACCGGCCGCTGCTTTATTGACGGGGTCAAGATCCGTCATAAAAATAATGAGATCCGGAGCCAGTTTAGCTATTTCCTCCAGATTGGCGGTGCATTTCTCACCCATCCAGCCCCCGAGAACCGGAAGGTTCTTGGCCCGGTCGCTTAAGTACTTTTTCACATCGCCGGAAGGCTCGTTGACCCAGGCGGCCATTTTTTCCGGAGCAAGAGAATACATCATTGCTTCGGCAGTCGGCACGGCGCAATAGACCGTGTTGATTTTCGCCGGAATCTCGACCTGTCTTCCCGCCATGTCCGTGATTACCCGGGTCGCTGACTCCGTAGCCGCCGGAGTCGAAGGTTCCTGTTGGGTGCCGGCCGGGCGGCTGCCGCAACCGGCCGGCAGCAGTGTCGTCAACCAAAGGCAGAGTATGACTGCCACCCCTTTGGAAATTGACTTCTTGAGACGGATTTTGTGCATTCCTGATTCCTCCCGATTCTTTTGTCTTAAACTGTTTCTATATCAACAGGATGCCGTATATATAAAAAGCTTACATCTGGAAAAAATCACAGACACAAGCTTTAAGCT
>NZ_MVQM01000015.1:0-3183 GCF_002067195.1 Pelotomaculum sp. PtaB.Bin117
GGCGTGAGCCATCGACAGCGACCCTCTAAGGTGTTTATTGGGGTTTCCCGCAGTTTCACATTTGATCGTGTAACCAGGTCCCCCCGTGCCATTACCATGGGGGCATCCTCCCTGCGCTACAAAACCTGGAATGACTCGATGGAAATTTAAACCATTATAAAATCCTGTATTGGCCAGCTTTTCGAAGTTCTCCACCGTTCCAGGCGCGTCTTCCTCAAAGAAATCAATGACTATTTTCTTGCCATTTTCCAATTCAATGCTGCCTCTTTTCACTTATCGCATCCTCCTCAGTTTTGTTCCAATAAATGCATTTTACTAAACTAAGCGGAATTTAGCAAATCTCCGTTCAGCTCAGCTTTCGGTCATTGGTTGGAAACTCCTGCCATGCCGGGCGTTGGCATAAGGAAAACATAAGGGCAGTCAGTCGCTGCCCGGCAATTGTTTTTTTCTAAATATAATTCTTATTTACCCTAATTTCAGGTACTTTGTGACACTCTATGCGCCGGGGATTAAAATCCCCGCGGTTTCTTCGGGCACCCGTGCGTAGTCGCTGCTCGCAGTAATTGAAGCGTGGCCTCTACCGCGTTGAGAGCGTAGTGGGCGACGGATAACGCCAGGCGGTGCCAAGCCCGTTCCTGCTCCCGTTTTGGATTTACAGCTCATGGGGAGCAGGAACACCCTTGCCTTTCGGACTTTAGGGCTTTGTTCGTGCATGTCTCCGCTTAAACCGCGTATCTTAAAAAGAACCTCTTGCCGATATTTCTGACGGCGTTTAGCGCAACACTGCCTTTCTTGCCGCATTTGCAAGTGAATAACGGTGCCCCGGGCCGGTAATGCTCCTTGTTATCACCGTGCCGGGCTATCTCCGCCCCGCAATCGGCACATAACCGGCCTGTGTTCCTGGGGTTTACCCGGCTGATGATTATTCCATACTCCCAGGCTTTGTATTTCGTATAGTGGGATATCCTGCCCCGGAGCCAGTAGGAACGCTTGGAACTGGCCCGCCTGCTGAACTTGCCTTGCTCAGGTTTAAAATTATTCAGGTATTCAAACACGATGATACCCGCGCCATGTTCCAGGGCAAAGTCCAGTATTCTACGAGACACCCGGTGGGCTTCATTATCGTCGATGTTATGGATCCTGTTCCTTAGCGCCTTATTGTCCTGCTCATCCTTATTCAAGGAACCCGTAAGGCTGAGCTTGGTTGCGATAATACCCAAAAGTCGTTTCCTGCGGCCGCTGAGGCTGTCACCGCCACGGATAAACCGGGTGGCCACCTGCGTGCCGTCGCTTTTGAATATGCCGCATACCGCCGGCCTGCCGCTAATATTTAAGCCTACAGCGCAAATCTTCAGGCTTGGATCTTTAACCTGCTCGGCAACCGCCTTCACTACCGGTTTTTCCTTTTCAACCGGGAAATGCAGCTCAAGCCGGTTTTTCTTAATTACCGCGTGTGGACAGCCTATCTTCCAGCCGTCCTGAACCCGCCGGCCGGTCAAATGATACTTCACCCAGCGCCAGGTGTTGCCGTCGAACAACTTCAGCATAATAGACTTGCCGGTGTAACCTTTATACTGGCCGGCATAAAACAAAGTGTTGCGCTGCCACTCTCTGGGCGGCACCGGCGGTCTGTATTTAAGCTTCTTCTCTTTGGCTTCGGCCTTGGCTTTTGCATCTTTCCATTTTTTCAGCTTGGAGAAGAATGACCGGGCTGCTCCAATGGCCGTGTTTATACAAGCCCGCCGGAACATAGCCGGGATATCCCACTTTAAGGGAAACGGCGGTGCAGGGTTGTCCTTTGTACTGTGAGTTAATCTTTCGAGTTCGGTTAACGCTTTTTTATTGGTTAGTTCAAGTATTTGAGCACGCTCCTTGATTATACCAAAATAAAACGCTGTGACTTCATTGAACAGTTTTTCAGTGGTGATGAACCATTCAGGAAAACGGTACTCCAAGGTTTGCTTGATGGTTTTAGTAGGCATTACACACCCCCCTCCCCGATAATCGGTATACATACAGATTCCTCGAGTATAAAAAACCCTTTCATAAAACGGAAAGGGCTAAAATAAGTGTGGTAATAAAAACGTCTTCCCGAGGAAGACGTAATAATTACTCACAGGCCACAAAGGCTCTGCTGCTTATTGTCTCCTTTCCATAAGGGAGGCATGGCCGTTTCCCGCCATACCTAGCGGCCTGTTCGCCGTGAGACAAATCCTTTAGGCAAAAAGGCTCGGAGTAGTTGTAATTCATAATTTTTCCTTAAAGCAATTATAGTCACAGAATAAACTGCATGTCAACCGGTATTTTTATACATATCCATAGCCCCACCATCTTTGAAAGTTAAATCTTGCTTTTTAACGGATATGAATCATCACGTCTTGTTTTCCTCTAAAGTGATATTGAATATCTCATGATCCGATAAGCTATAAAAACTCTCTATGTCCAGTTCTTGAAGACAAATAAGAGTTAATCGCTTGCTTCCACTAGTCCACACGCTCTGCTTCCGTTCCGCCAAAGGGTTGTAGGCAAACCTTGACGGGTTGGCAAGTCTTGCTCTGCAAAGCCCTTGCAGGGTATCCGCCAAACAAGGGGAGCCGCTGACATGAACCTTAACATTCGGGGATTTGGTAGACTCAAGCCGGTTATCGGCGATAAACGCCATTCTTACAGCTATCAGCAGATCTGAACAAATCTCTCCGTGGTGAGTGATGGCTTGACTCAGCAAGTTTTTCATTAAGAGATCTGGGTTGAGCGGAGCTATATGCGGTGTCCGTGGTGAAAACACCACATCATGGTCAAAATACGGTTTGATATCTATGACGGGACTTTCATTTACGGCATCAAGTCCAGTCACATAAAGTGTATTCCCCTGAATCCGGTCCAGCTTGACCAGGGTCAGAGCTATTGGATTGGGGCGGGCCGGTGACCGGATGGCAAACACACCAAATTTACGGGACAAAGGATTAACCTTAACCGGTGCGACCGTAGTGGTGTTACGTGACGCTTGATGGAGCCAAGTCAAAATCCATAAATGAGAATACTCGTCGATTCGCTCCAGCGCCGCGGAAAATAAGGGAAAGATTATGATTTGAGCCTGAATCCCGGTTGTCGGCATGCTGTTTCGATCAGTTATTTGTGATTTGACAATGCCCACAGGGTTTAGTGTAATAGAATCTACTCCCA
>NZ_MVQM01000016.1:0-3758 GCF_002067195.1 Pelotomaculum sp. PtaB.Bin117
AACTGAGCAGTGATGTAAGTCTGGAGAATTACCATTCCTATTTCATTGATTACGTCATGGATGAAGCAGTGGATGCAATTGGCAACGATAAGATATTTAAAGGTGGATTAAAAATATACACTACCCTGGAGCCGGAAATTCAAAAGAAAGCCGAACAAGTATGCGCGCAAACTGATTTATTCCCTACCGACAGGGTTGAAGCGGCTGTAGCTATGGTGGAGAACGGCACAGGAGCTATAAAAGCGTTAGTGGGAGGCAGACAATACGGAGCAAATCGCGGGTTTAACCGGGCTACCCAGTTATCCAGGCAGCCTGGTTCGGCATTTAAGCCGATTGCTGTCTATGCGCCGGCTTTTGAAATCGGTTACAGCCCGGATTCAGTGATTTCGGACTCGCCGTTCAAGGTCGGCAGCTACGAGCCGCATAATTCCGGCGGCGGTTATTACGGGCCGATCACTATCCGTACAGCCGTGCAGTGGTCCCGCAATGTTGCCGCAGTCCGGCTTTTGAACCAAATCGGAGTTGACCGGGGTTTTGAGATGGCCAAGAAATTGGGTTTTGACCTGGTGGAAGATGACCGTTGCCTTCCTTTAGGCCTGGGTGGATTGACCAAAGGAGTTTCTCCCTTGCAAATGGCAGCGGCATATGCCGCTTTCCCGGGCGGTGGTATTTTTAACAAGCCATATGCGATTAAACGCATCGAAGACGGGCAAGGGCAAACACTTTACAGTCATCCCCAGGGTACTCCGGTGATGAAAGCGTCCACAGCTGATTTTATCAAAGATGTTTTGCGTACGGTTGTAGATTCGGGAACCGGGACCAGGGCGGGAATTCGCGGCGCTCAAGTCGCCGGGAAAACAGGCACCACCGAACTGCCGGACACGGCCGAGTTCCGTGGCTTGTCCGGCAACAAGGACGCATGGTTCGTCGGCTTTACGGACCGGTACACTACCGCGGTATGGATGGGCTACGATGAGAGAAACATGGACAGACAACATTACCTGACTTCCTATGGCGGCAATCAGCCGGCAGAAATATTCAGACTGGTGATGGCAAACGTCATGGGCCTTGATAATAGGGCAACCGGAGGATATGCTGTTCAGCCGTTGACTGAAGAACAAAAAGAGGAGCAAAAGAAACTAGATGAGCTGAAGAACCAAGATGAACAAAAGAAAATAAATGACCAAAAGAAACAGGGCGATTCAATAAAGCAGGTTGAACCGGGCAAGCAAGGGGAAGAGAAGAAAGATGACACAAAACAACAACAAAATGATGCTAAAAATAAAAATGATACCAAGGATAAGGAGGATAAAAAAGAACCTGCAAAATCTGTGATACCGACACCGCAGGCGGGAGATAAAAAGGTGTGATTAAGATTAATAACAAGCCGCGCTTTCTTTTCGAACAGCGCGGCTTGAACGGCTCTATTATTATATGCGAAGAAAACAGGTGCTGTTGACATTGTTGGAACATCTTAATTTCGTTAGAATCAGACAGATTTTTCCCGGACCGGTAGTTGACGATCCTTACAACAAGGTTATAAAAGAAATGGAACGGATTAACCTTGGAGCGAGAATCAAGCCCGGTTGGCGGGTCGCCATTACGGCAGGAAGCCGTGGGATTAACAATATCGGCGCCATCCTGGGTGCCGTGGTGGAATCAGTTGGAATGGCCGGGGCGGAGCCATTCATCATTGGCGCCATGGGCAGCCACGGTGGCGGCACAGCCGAAGGACAAAAAGCCGTGTTGAGCAGCCTGGGCATCACGCGGGAAAAATTGGGCTGCCCGGTGCTGACTTCAGAGGAAGTTGTGGAGATAGGCGCTACTCCGGATGGGATAAAAGTTTTCTGTGACATTAACGCATGGCGCGCCGACGGGATTATCGTTTGCAATAGGATCAAACCTCATACCACATTTCACGGGCCGGTCGAGAGCGGTTTAATGAAAATGATGGCTGTCGGCCTGGGAAAAACACGGGGCGCAACTTGCTTCCACCGCCTGGAGCCGCGGCGTATGGCCCGGGCTCTGGTTGAAATAGGCGATGTTTTCACGCGTTCGGGTAAAATTATTGGCGCTATCGGAATTGTTGAAAACAGTTACGAGGACACTGCCATTATTGAGGCTGTTTCTCCGGACAAGCTGGTTGAGGTTGAAGAACGGCTGCTGGAAGAGGCCTACCGGTTTATACCGCGCTTGCCGGCGGATAAACTGGACTTCCTGATTGTCAGGCAAATGGGAAAGAATTTTAGCGGAACAGGAATGGACACAAATGTGATCGGCCGGATGAGGATAGCCGGGGTGCCGGAACCCGAAACACCTTTTGTCGCCAGGATTGTCGTACTGGATTTAAGCGGGGTGTCCCATGGGAACGCCACCGGTGTCGGCTTGGCTGACATCACGACAAGACGTCTGGCCGATAAGATGGATTCCCGGACAACCTACCTCAATTGTATTACCAGCGGCAATGTCCAGCGGGCCATGCTGCCGATTATTATGCCTGACGACCGGACTGCGATAGAAGCAGCGGTCCGCAGTCTTTCCGCGGACGAGCCGCTTAACCTTAAAGGCGCAGTAATTAACAACACACTTGAACTGGAATATATGTGGGTTACCGGCAGCGTGGCAGATGAGTTGAGCGGGAGGAGCGATATAGAGATTATCGGAGCACCACGCCGGTTGACCTTCAACGACGGATTGATGGTTCTCGAAGAGGATTAAAACTAACATGATTTTCTTATGAGAAAGTTAAGTATATAATATAAAAAGGGCAAAAGTTTACGTTGTTGCGATATGGAATATCTCTTAAAACTAAACTTATTTAAGGAGATGTCAGTATGGAGATAAATGAAATTGCCCGCCAGGTAAAAGAAGCGTCCATACAGCTGGCTGCAATGAGCGCGGACCTGAAAAACAGGGCTTTAGAACAAATAGCCGGGTCACTGATTGACCGGCAGAGTGAAATTATCAAAGCGAATTATGAAGATTTAACCAGGAGCGCAACAGAAAACCTGCCGGAGCCTCTATTAAAAAGGCTGAAGTTTGACGAAACAAAGATAGCGGATGTGGTTGACGGGATCAACAGTCTGATAAAACTGCAAGATCCGGTTGGCAAGACACTGCTTGCGACTGAATTGGACGAGGGCTTGGAGCTTTATAAAACAACCTGCCCGATCGGTGTTATTGGTGTAATATTTGAGTCCAGGCCTGACGCCCTGGTGCAGATTTCCACTCTTTGCCTGAAAAGCGGCAACTGCGTGCTGTTAAAAGGTGGCTCCGAGGCGAAAGAAACCAACCGCGTTCTGGCGGATATCATTATCGACGCGACTAAAGAAGCGGGGATTCCGGCTAACTGGTTAAAACTCCTGGAAACCAGGGCGGAAGTCGATGAGATGTTGAAGTTGGATGAGAATATTGACCTGATCATTCCCAGAGGCTCGAACGATTTTGTCAGGTATATCATGGATAACTCAAGCATCCCGGTAATGGGGCACGCGGACGGCATATGTCACTGTTATGTCGATGAAGATGCTGACCTGGAAATGGCGGTGAAAATTGTAGATGACTCCAAAACCCAGTATGTTGCCGTGTGCAATGCCACGGAGACACTGCTGGTGCACGAAAAAGCCGCTCCCGGGTTTTTACCCCTGCTGAAAGAAGCCCTGGACAAAAAAGAGGTCGAGATATCCGGCTGCCCCAGGACGATGGAAATAATTCCGGTGTCTTTAGCCACGGAAGAAGACTGGGGGACGGAATACCTG
>NZ_MVQM01000017.1:0-4003 GCF_002067195.1 Pelotomaculum sp. PtaB.Bin117
TCGTCCAGGCCGATGTAGCAAAGGCCGGCGGAGTAAAGCGCCCTGGCCTTCAGCTCCGGCGCGGCGGACGGCTCCCGGTAGACCTGCTGGAAATACGGCAGGCTGTGGTTGCAGTTGATCATCTCCCGGACGAAAACAGCCATTTCCGCGGGCGCGTGTCCGTGGCCCGTGGTGTTGATAAATCCCAGCCAGTTGTATTCCTGCCGCTCCCCGGCCCACAAGTGGTTATAGTAAAGCATCTCGTTATGAAAGATCGCCGCCGCTAATTGGTATAAATCAGCCGGGTCCTTTGATTCTTCCCACTGGGACTGCAAACCGGCAAGCTTCTTTACCTCGGCCAGCTGCTTTTCGACTGAACCGCGCAAATCGTATTTATCCTTCTCGTTGAGATAGTCAAAATTGTTGAGATAATCAAAAGGCAAAATAAACTGTCCGGCTGTCAGAGCTTCCTCCTGTTTTAAAAAATCCTCCAGCCCGGCGGCAGCCCGCGCGTAATTATCCCGGCGGACTTCCCTTACAGCCAGGGAATAGCTGACAAACGCCTGCAGGGGCGGCTCCAGTTTTTCCGCGGCCAGCGCCTCCAGTTGCTCATAAGTCATCCGCACATCCAGGATGTAAACCAACCTGCCGGCTGCCGCGTAGCTAATGTCTCCGTCAGTCAAGAAACGGGCTTGCTGCATCGTCTTGACGGCATCGCTAAAACGTCCCTCGATCTCGTAACAGCGCGCCAG
The DNA here is from genome assembly GCF_002067195.1 of Pelotomaculum sp. PtaB.Bin117. Classification (NCBI taxonomy): domain Bacteria; kingdom Bacillati; phylum Bacillota; class Clostridia; order Eubacteriales; family Desulfotomaculaceae; genus Pelotomaculum; species Pelotomaculum sp. PtaB.Bin117. The sequence continues at coordinate 732 of NZ_MVQM01000017.1, forward strand.
GCGGTAAGCCGCGTCGTCCGCGGCCGGGTGGCGGGGAAATTCCGCCAGGAATTTTTCCCAGCCGGGGATTTCCCGGTCCAGATCATACTCCTCGTCCCCGTACGGAGGCACCCAGACGCCGTTATATGATGGTTCCTCGGCACGCTCTATTTCAAAATAGGGTATCCCCCGCACTGCCTCATAGGACTCGACTCCCCGGGCCAGGTAGCTGCGCGGATATTTTTGGCAGGCATCCTTCAGCAACCGCCAGTCCGAGCCGCCAATTCTGAAAACATGATCCTCTTGCGTTAAGGCAGCCGTTCCGTTTTGGTCCGTATCCCGCACATACTGTTCCAGGGCCTTTTCCTGGCCTAAATCCATATAGAGGGCGGCAAGGCATGCCTGGCGGCAGTATGGCGACGCATCCGTTTCGGCGATTTTCCACAGCCAGTCAATCCAGCGCTCCCTATCGGTTTCCGCTAATCGCTGGTGAGCGATGCCGGCGATTCTATAAATCAAGCCGGCTCTAGCCCTGGCGGAAGCAAGGCTGGAATAGAGGCTACCTAACGTTTCCAACGCTTTCGTCTCTCCCAATTGATAGAGGGTGCAAAGCTGGTCGGAGCGGTAAACCGGATCCGGTTCCTTCTCCTGCGCGCGCCATAGCCAGCCGGTGACGGCCGCGCGGCCGGCATTGTCAATTTGTTTTTGAGCAAATCTCCCGACTGTGTCGACAAGACGCCGCTCAACGTACGGATCGTTTAGTTTAACGCAAGTCTCATCCAGCCATCGCACCAGATCGGCCGGATTGACAAAAACTATTTGCCAGGCCTGCTCAAAAAAACAATTGCCTTGCAGGGAAAGAACCGCACTGGTCAAATCATCCGGATTATTCATGCGGGCTGCCAGAACAGGAACCAGATACCGGTTGGCATTAGCGTCATTATAAGCGCCAATATCTTTAGCCAGTTGAGAAACTTGCTCCTCTGTCATCAACCTAATCAGGATATTACTGATGCTAAAGGCGTCATTTATATTTTTATCTCTCAGGTAGTCCAGTAAAACCTGCGCCGCGTCAGGGTCCGGCCCGGGCAGGGCGTCAAAAGCGCCAATAATATTTGCCATTTCATAATTGGTCGTAGCCTGCCACAGTTTTACCTTTAATTCATCTAATAACTCGCCGGCTGCCGCCGCTTCAGCCTCGTTGGCCGGCAGGCTTTGTTCAGCGGCCCAAAATTCATGGTCTTTGCCGGCCAACCCGGTGATAACAGCGAAAACCAATAAAAATACAACCGGGGAAACGGCAATCTTGCTGAATTTAATCATGTCAGCCACCTCCTGGCGCAATCTCTTCTATATTTTCTGTTTTAGGGAAATAATTTGCCATCTTTGTTTAAAACTGAATTGACTCCCTGCATTTCTTCGAATATGGTCAGCTCGTCAACCCTGGTTATCTTCCACTTATTTTGCTCCTTTTCCAGGTAAAGGTCCTGGCTGCCTTTTCCCCTTGTTTTAAGGTCAAGTAAGCATAGAAATGAAGAGGCTCAGCTTCCCTGTCTCCTTTCCTTAATATTGTTTCAGCCACGTCCAATTCCGCAGTAGCGTTATTTCCAGCAACGCTTGTAGCCGTTTTTCTCCGCCAGTTCAGCCAGTTGATAGGTACAGACGTATTTATTGTCCGCTTTTTTAAACTTAATATCTTGCAAGTTCAGAACGACAGGCCCGTTCTCATACTGTACCGGCCCGCCGGAAAACTCCAGACGCAATGGTTCATTAAAATTTTCAATCGGATCAAAGGTTAAAAGTATTTCACCTCCAGGCAATTCTGCCGGGTATTCTTGCTGGAAAGAGTTAAAGCCCAGATTCCGGTCCTCCCCGTCAAAAAGCTTGACGCAAAGCGGATCCACCGTTCCCCTGATATCTCCTTCAACGGCGGCAATCATAAACGTCCCCGTCCTGTCAAGCAGGATTTTTTCTATAGTAACCGTGGTTCCCTGGCAGTCCACGGCTCTGTTGACCACGGTAAATTGGCCGAGCCTTTCCGCCCGGTCAAAGCGGCCGGGCATCCCGGACCCGTCCGGCGCCACGGGCTGAGACGAGCAGCCTGTTACTGTGAAAGCGATTAAGGCAATAAGTGAAAAAACAACTGCGGTTTCCAAGTTGGTTATCTTAAACCGCATGAAACACCCCTCCAGATCACCGCATCGTCATCTTCATATCATCCCTTAGATCATTAACATACTGGGACACAGGCAGGAAAGGAAATCATGAACGCCATTATAACTTTGTTCTGTAATACATGACGTAAAAACCATAAAAAAAGATCATCCTTTTGCAAAAAAATTTAAAAAATCCCTGCGCAGGGATTTCCAGAAAGGGATTGACATATAGTTTGTCTCTTACAATATCCCACGCGCCGGGTACGGGATATCGCTGACGCCATTTCCGTTATAAGCTCTTAGCATTATCGGGCTAATCTCTTATCTTTTATCCATGCCACTTACCTTTCTTTCTGCCGCAAAAGGCTTGTTACTCTGCTTTCCTAGCTCTTTTATCTTCGATTATTTTTCTTATTTCCTTCAATTCTTTTTCCATCTCATCAATTTTGTTAATAGTACTCTTTTTGAAAAACCACGCTTTAAATATTAATACTAGAATACCAGCTACAAACAAAATCAATATAATTATGTGAAATATTTGTGCGACAAGAGTAGCGTTGGGGAAATGCTCCATACCAAACGACCTCTTTTTTATAAAATTTGTATTTTTAATATCTACATCGCAGATTTTTCATGGAGCACGACAAACCCATTTTTATCAAGTATTTCCTTGTCTGTCTTGGACAGCTTGATAAAAACCTTGCTGGTCATTTTGCTTAGCTCCGGAGCCAGCGGCAAAGTATCCATCTCAGGTTTTACGTTAACCGGAAACTGGCCATATACCGCAAATTTACTATCTTCGATAGCCTGCTGCCGCACAATTGTCCCCGCCTCCTCCCCCTTTTGCCCGGCGACCCGGCCGCAGCCGCCGGCGGCAGCGATGCCCAGCAGCACCAGCAAACAAATAGAAATCACCCATTGAAAAATTTTATCTTTCACGCTAAAAATTTTATCTTTCAACCTAAGTGTCATTCCTTTCGCTGTGCTCAAGGCACAAAATAGAATTAAAGTGGTAAAATCTTGTATAGCTCTGTGGTATGATTTTGTTGGATAAGCAGATATACTACAGAGCACGGGGAGGTGAGTGTGACGGTCACTGACCGTCCGTACGCTAAGATGTGCCGTCTGCCGTTTCAA
>NZ_MVQM01000018.1:0-2984 GCF_002067195.1 Pelotomaculum sp. PtaB.Bin117
CGGCGGCAAATCGGGACGTCCGGTGTTTGACACGTACGGATCAATATTTATGCCGGGTAATGCTTTGATTCAGGAGATAAAGTTAAACGGCAGCAAAGGATGGAGCTTCCAAGTTTATCAGAATGACAGCAAAGCAGCGGCGCAACTGACCACCGGCCCCGGTAATTTATTATATCTGCCCCTGCCGTCGGCCCTGTATGCTGTTGACACCGCGGGACACTATAAATGGATGGTAATGCGCTGGGGCGAAGAGGGTGCCGGCAGCACCCAGCTTGATACCGACTGGGAAATATTCGCCAGCGCAGGTAACGATCAGGCTGTATTTGTCGTTCTCGGCAGGAAAGATGAAGGGTTTTACTTGACGGCGTTAAGCGAAGAGGGAGAGATCTATTGGCGCTGCCCGCTGGGTGACATTAAGGGGGCCAATCTGGTCAACGGCGCGGACGGCCGGATATACGCCACTGTTAATCCCCAAAAGATTGACAGCTTGAACAAAGGGAGAGTTCTCGCATTCGACAGCTATGGCGACGGCAGTCCCCTGTGGAGTTATCGTGTGGGGTACGACGACCTGACAGCCCCCACCCTTTCCGAACATGGCCTGCTTTACTTCTGCGCAGGGGAAAGACTTTACGCCGTGAATCAAGATGACGGCACGGAAGCATGGCATCAAATTTTTAGTGAGGCTGTTTCCCGGCCGTCGGTGGATGAAAGCAGCATGCGCGTTTACCTGGGAACGGGAGACAAGCGCTTGCTGGCAGTGAACCCGCTGGGACGGCTGGATTGGGATCTTGCCCTCGACGGCAAGGTTTCCATGCAGCCTTTCGCCGGACCCGACGGATACCTTTATGTAATGACAGACGCGGGAACCCTGTACAAAATTATAGATGAACCGCCGGATCCTAATGGAGACTACGATGATTATTAAAAGAACAAGAAAAAACAGCCTCTCTTTCCTGATTTTTTTCATATTTTTTTTCGTTGTTTCCGCGGTTTGGGTATGGTGCCGCTGTTTACCCGCCTTGGCCGCGAAGGCGCAAGATGTTGTTTCTTTTAGCGATTTGCCGGAGCACTGGGCCCGGAGCCATGTTACCCGGCTGGCCGCCCTGGAGATGGTCAAAGGTTATCCGGATCATACTTTCAAGCCGGATCAACTGGTCAACAGGCTGGAAACAGTCGTGTTAATCGTCCGTTCAGGCGGTTTTGCCGCGGAGGCTGAGAAACTGGCCGCTAATAATAATAAAAAAAAGAATAGCGCAAACTCCGCGAGCGGCGTGGAGACAAAACAAACGCCCAAAGTGCCCTGGGGGCAGTCCTATATCGACCTGGCAGTGGAAAAAGGATTTCTCGCGCCGGATGACCCGGAAGATTATGATTACGCCGGGCCGGTGACCCGGCTTGAGGTGGCGGAACTTTTGGCGCGGGCCATGTGCCTTGTGCCGTCTTTAATCGGAAATGAGTCGGCGCCGGCTGAAAATAATATATTGGCGGAAGACGGCTTGTCTTCCGCTGGAGCCTTTTCCGACCTGGATACGCTGGAACCTGAAGAACAAGTCTATGTTGCGGCGGTTGTTAACGCTAACGTCATGTCCGGCTACCCGGACGGCACCTTCCGGCCGCAGGACACTCTAACCCGGGCTGAAATAGCGGTAATCCTAAGCCGGCTGGTGGACCGGGGATGGGTAAAAATCCCGGACGGACGCCGCCTTGCGGGATGGATTGCCGGTATTGAGAAAAATAAAGATCGCCGGGATATACTTTTCAACTCGCTGTCCGGCGCGCAAAAGCTCCAGGTGGCGGACAATGTCCAATGCTTCCTGGCGGAGGAGGAAGAATCCCTGGAACAAGCGGCTGGTTTTCGCTGCGAGGTGATTTTGGACGGGCGCCGGCAGGTAAGCTGGGTTAATCTTTTGGAGCTAAAGGATGACGCGGTGGAAACGGAGAAAATCAGGGGAACGGTTAAAATGGTGGCTTTGGGCGAGGACAACTTAATGGTGCTTTGCGATATGAATGTAAAAGACTTGATTTTGCCCCTGGCCTGGGATGCTGTTGTAAGCGGGGGAAAAGCGTCAAAGGGGTTTGGTTCGCTTAAACAGGGTGACTTTGTGGATGTGCTGGTGTCCCAAGGGCAGGTCAGAAAAGTAACCCTTCTTGATGTGAAGACAGCTTCCGGCGAGGTGAAAAGGATTGAAGACGGGCGCATGTATTTGAAAGGAAGCTCTTCAGGGAAAAAACCGGCGTGGTTTAATCATTATGATTATGCGCGGATAGTGGATAAAGACGGGATTCGGCAGGATAGCGTGGCGGCCGGCGATAAGGTTAAAGTCACTTATCTTGATCCGTTACCCGGTGAGATTGATGATGAGGTAGTGGTTGAGATAAAAGTTACGAAATAATAGCTAGGTGGCGGGCAATATTTAAGCCGGGCTTAAAGCCCGGCCTTTGTCGTTTTAGTTTTACTTTTCCTACTTATCCTCCAGCCGCAACGTGATCACCCGTTTGCCGGCCTCCGCGTTCCAATCGTCAAGCTGCTGCTTATATGATGCTGCCAGCGCTGCCAACCGCTGCCGTTCCTCGCCGCCTCCGGCTGAATTGATCTGCGCCTGCGTATCGTGGTATTTTATCAGTGTTTCGTTGTAATAGGAAGTAATGTCTTTATTTTCGTCTTTTCTCTCAATTAACGCTCCTATACCGGCCAGTTCAGTGATAGAGCCGGCTGCCTGTTCGGAGGCTACCGTCAACCTGATGGTTGCGACTTTCTTGCTGCCGCTCTGTTCCTCCGGAAACATCTGCATAACCGCCCCGTAGCTATATGCCAGCTTCACCGCTTTGGCCCTGGCCCCGGCCAGATCGTCAACTGCCAGTGTTAAATTGGTGCTGGTCACATTTATTCCGTTGCTAAGCATTACATGGGGCTCTTCCACTGGAGACTTGTTATCGGCCGCTGTTGGCGCCTTTCCCTCTCCTTTATCTGTGGGGCCGTTATT
>NZ_MVQM01000019.1:0-4588 GCF_002067195.1 Pelotomaculum sp. PtaB.Bin117
TCAGCCGGTCTGCTGGGCACAATCGGACAAGTTAACTATACGGCAGCGAAGGGTGGAGTTTTGGCTTTGACGAAGTCATGCGCCAAGGAACTCGCGCCTTATCAAATTACTGTTAATAATATTGCTCCGATGGCTGAAACAGACATGACCAGAAAGATTATGACGGACCCCAAAATAGCTCCGACCTATCTAGCGCGCATTCCGATGAAACGTTTTTGCAAGCCTGATGAAATTGTGCCATGTATTGTTTTTCTGGCTTCGGACGGCGCACGCTATATCACCGGGCAAACAATTTGTATTGACGGCGGTATGGTCATGCCTTCATAATATAGCTAACTTATTGTTTATCAATAACGGTTAGGAACTTTTTATCGGGAGGGTAAAATATGCCAAAGGACGTGGCTGTAATCGGTGTCGGCCAAAGCGCTTTTGTGCGCGGCTATCAGGGCTCAATTAGAGAACTGGCCTTTGAAGCCTTTAGAGAGGCCATGCAGGATGCAGCAATCAGTGTTAAGGACGTTGGAGCGTCGGTAGTTTGCTCCGCGCCTGAGTATGACAAGCAGCGCACTCCGTCAGGGTTGATTGCCGAGTATCTCGGACTTAACCCGCAGCCTACTTTTATCGTGGAGAATGTTTGCTCTTCAAGCACATCCGGCATAAGAGTAGCTTATGGCTTAATTAAGTCCGGACTGCACGATGTAGTGGTTGTTCTGGGATTCCAGAAAATGTCCGAGATCAGTTCCGCCGACTCTCAGGAGCGGATGGGCCGCGGCGCGGACATTATGTTTGAATCACCGTTCGGCACCTTGATGCCCGCTTATTACGCCATGCATGCCAGGGGACACTTCGCCAAGTATGGCACCACGGAAGAGGATCTGGCGCTAATCAGGGTTAAAGCGGCAAGTTACGGTGTGCTTAATGAGAAAGCGGTCTACCGTAAAGCAGTGACTCTGGAGCAGGCGATGGAAGCCGGCCCGGTTTGCAGTCCGCTGAAAGTTTTTGACTGCTGTGCCAACGCGGACGGCGCGTCGTGTGTGATTATGGCCAGCGCGGATAAGGCAAAAGAGATTTGCAAAGAGCCGGTATATATTTTAGGGCTGGGAGCGGCGACCGCGCCGATGAACGTCACCGGCCGGACTACTTTTGCCGGTCTTGATTGCGCCAAGCTGGCTGCTGACGAAGCTTATGAAATGGCCGGCGTAGGCCCGCAGGATATTGATGTGGCTGAAGTCCATGACTGCTTTACCATCGCTGAGATGATGGCTTATGAAATGCTGGGCTTCGCCGAACCCGGCAAGGGGCCGGAACTAATCCGCAATCGTGAAACCTACAAAGATGGTAAAATACCTGTTAACGTGGACGGCGGCTTGTTGTCGAAAGGTCACCCGATCGGCGCGACCGGCGGTTCGCAGGTGCGCACCATAGTGCTTCAGCTGCGCAACAAAGCAGGCGCGATTCAGGTGCCTGGCGCGGAAATAGGTTTGGTTCATAATATCGGCGGCGTTGGTATTTATGGAAACGTTATTATTTTCGGGAGGTAAGGATAATGGGATTTGAGCGGTTCGGAAGTAAAAGTTTCACGTCTCAAGCCAAGGTAGCGGAATTTGTTGACTACCTGGACAAGGGCGAAGTGGCATACACAAAGTGCCGGACCTGTTCCCAGGCTTATTTCCCCCCGCGGGCTGACTGCGCTAATTGCCTGGGTAATGACATGGAGTGGGTAGCGATTAAGGGTAACGGCACAATAGTGACCTTTACGCATACGATGTACGCGCCCACCGGCTTCGAGGCCGAAGCCCCCTATACTATTGTTGTGGCGGAGTTCGGTGACATTAAAGTTTTAGGACGTATGAACAAGAGCGTGCCTGTTGAATCGTTATCAGTAGGTATGGCTGTGAAAGTGGAAGTTGTCAAGTTGCCTGACGGACAAGTTACCTACGAGTTTCTACCGGCTTAGGGGATAACTGGGCGATGGTATTTCAATTGGCCTAGGCTGGTAGGAGAATATCCTCACATGTTAAGGGGGTGGTTTTTAAAACAAGTTACTGCCACCTTTGATGAGCGGTTTTAGTTGTGAGTTTATATTGTGATAACTTGCTCTATATTTATTAAAAACAGGAGGATGAATATGGATATTTATAAGTGGCCCCGTGAGGAAGGTATTAAGAACCACGATCTTTTCGGCGAAGAGCATTTTGGGACAATGGATCAGGCCCCGTGTGTAGTATATGACAAGAGACCCCTCTTAGACCCGAAGGGCAACGAGGTTAAGGGCCTGTATAACGTTTGGCTGACTCTTAACAACCCGAAGCAGTTCAACTCTTATACCACTGATATGGTGAAGGGCGTCATCGCCGGTTTCCACCGTGCTTCGATGGACCGTGAGGTAGTAGCGGTTATCTTCACTGCTGTCGGTGACAAGGCGTTCTGCACCGGCGGCAACACCGTGGAATACGCTCACTATTACAGCATGAAGCCCCATGAGTACGCCCTCTATATGGACCTGTTCAACGGCATGGTTGATGCGATTTATATGTGCAAAAAGCCGGTTATCTGCCGGGCGAACGGAATGCGCGTAGCCGGCGGCCAGGAAATCGGTATGGCCACCGACATTACTATTTCTTCCGACCTGGCCATTTACGGACAGGCTGGTCCCCGTCACGGCTCAGCTCCGGCCGGCGGTTCCACTGACTACATCATGTGGTACCTGGGCGCTGAAAAAGGCATGTGGAACTGCATTTCCTGCGAAATGTGGAGCTCCTACAAGATGCAATATAACGGCATGATCTCCAAGGCTATACCCGTTCTCAAGAAAGACGGCAAGTTTATCAGAAACCCGCAGGTCATTACCGACAAGGTCGTTGAAGACGGCGCTATTGTATACGGCGAGATGAAGACTGGTGACGCTGCTAAGGAAGCTAAAGCCATTATTAAAGAATGTGAAACTGATTTCACCTTGCTTGACGCAGAAGTTAACAAACTTTGCTGGACCTTTGCCAACCTTATGCCGCAGTGCTTGATGTTCTCCATCGACGGCATTCGCCAGAAGAAAAAATTCTTCTGGGATATGTCCAAGCTGCCTAACAGACACTGGCTGGCTGCCAACATGAACGCTGAAGCTTACCTCGGCTTCAATGCCTTCAGTAACAAGAAACTCACCGGCGGCGTAGATGTCTGCGACTTCCTCGAATATCGTCGTATTTGCGCCGAAGCCAAACCGTATACCCAAGAGCTGCTTGATGCCGTATTGCCGAAGCGTGTTTAATAATAAGTTAATATCTTAAACCAAGATCTGAGGAAATTTATTATAACTGAAGCGAAGGGGTGGCTAACGCCCCTTCGCTTGTAACGGGAAGGAGGTTTACTCTTGAGCTACGAATTTGTGAAGGTAAAAAACGAGGGCGGTATTGTAAATATCACCCTTGACAAGGCTCCGCTGAATGTCCTGAATATCGCCATGATGGAAGAGTTAATCCTCGCCTTCAAATGGGCGCAGCAGGAAGAAGGGCAAATAATTCTTCTGGACGCGGCCGGCAAGGCGTTTTCAGCGGGAGTGGATGTAGGCGACCATACACCGGACAAGGTTGACGCGATGATCGATGTTTTCGACCGGTTGCTGCTGACCATGTACGAGATGGAAAAGCCGATTGTCTGCGCAGTGAACGGGGCGGCCCTCGGCGGCGGCTGCGAACTGGTCATTTTCAGCGACGTGGTTATCGCTTCGGAAAAAGCGAAGCTCGGCCAGCCGGAAATAGCGGTGGGAGTGTTCCCGCCGATCGCCTGTTACGTAATGCCGCATATTTTGTCCTGGCCCAGGGCGTTGGAACTGCTGCTAAGCGGTGAAGTGATCGGAGCGGCGAGAGCTGAGCATATCGGGCTGGTTAACGCGGTGCTGCCGGCGGAAAACTTCGCCGCAGGGGTACAGGAGTATATCAAGAAATTTCTTGCCAACAGCGGGTTTGTGCTGGCAAAAACCAAAAAAGCGGCGCGTGCCGGCCTGAACAAAGGTTTTGCTGAAGGCTTGAAAGAAATTGACAGAATATACTTGCAAGAATTGATGCCTTCGCATGATGCCAAGGAAGGCTTGACTGCTTTTATGGAAAAACGCAAGCCGGTCTGGACGGGGAAATAAAGAACCGTTGAGAACGCGGGGTTGATTTGATTTTAAATTATTTATTTTTTGGTTAGTCATTTATTTAAATTAAAAGGAGGTAAAACGATAATGGATGTACCGACCAAGATTAATACTTGGCAGATGGTTGAGCCCGGAAAGCTGGAAAAGACAACTATCGATGTGCCGGAACTGAAGCCCGGTGAAGCCCTGGTTAAGATTGCCGGTTGCGGTGTTTGTCACACTGACGTCGGCTACTTTTATGATGGTGTTCCGACAGTGACCAAGCCGCCCCTAACGCTCGGCCACGAGATTGCCGGAACTGTTGTTGCCGGTGAGGCAAGTTTAATCGGCAAGGAAGTTATCGTGCCGGCGGTTATGCCTTGCGAAAACTGCGCCATCTGCGCTGCCGGCCACGGCAACCGCTGCCTGAAGCAGGCGATGCCCGGCAACAGCCTGGGGATTTACGGCGGCTTT
>NZ_MVQM01000020.1:0-4625 GCF_002067195.1 Pelotomaculum sp. PtaB.Bin117
CCTGGTTGCCGGCCGCGTCGCTGTTTTGGAAAAAGGGAGATTAGCCGCTTACGGCGACACGGAAGAAGTCCTGCGCCAAAAAGGTTTCCAGAACCTGCCCGGCGTCATGCTGCCGGACTACCTCCAATTAATTTATACACTAGCCGGACGCGGCCAAAACGTAAACCCCGGAATCGTCACCCTGGCGGAGGCGGAGCTGGAAATAGCAAAACTCCTTGAGGAAAAAAACAAATGAAACAAATGAAACAAACGAAACAAAAAAAACAAGCGAGAGGTCTGAAGCTGGGCCAGTTCGTCCTGGGCAATTCGGTCATCCACCAGCTTGACCCCAGGACCAAGATCATCGGCTGCTTTGTCGTCATCTTTTCAGTATTGATGAATTTCAAGTGGTACGTGATCCTGCTCAATATCTCCATCATCATAGCGGTCATTTTATTGTCGCAGGTAAAAATAGCCCGTATTCTGCGCGGCTTGCGCAAGCTGAGGTACTTGTTTCTGTTTTCGTTTATCTTCCAGGCAATTCTCACATCTGGCGAGCCGGTTTTTCACCTGGGCGGCGTTAGTGTGACCAGAGAGGGCATCGCCCTGGGCACGTCCACGATCTTTCGCCTGCTGATCCTGTACCTGGCTTCCTCCCTGCTGACTATGACCACGTCGCCGCTGAAGCTGGCCTCCGGGATCGAGTCCCTGCTCTCGCCACTGCGCTATCTGAGGATACCCGTGAGCCAGTTTTCCATGCTTATCAGCACCGCCTTGAGATTTATTCCGACCATCATCGAAGAAGCGGAGACCATAACGCGCGCCCAGAGGTCCCGCGGCGCGCAGTTTAACTCACCTAAAATTATCACCAGGCTGAAAAGCTATACAGCCGTCCTGATCCCGCTGCTGGCGGCGTCACTGCAGCGGGCCAACGACCTGGCCGTCGCCATGGAAAGCAGGTGCTACACCGGCGGCTCCAGCCGGATCAGAACCGGCAGCCTGCGTTTTAAGGGAAAAGACAGACTGGCGATAGGGTTTGTTTCCCTGGCCTTCGTGCTGTCAGTTGTATTGATCTAATTAGGGGACATTCCTCGTCAGTAAAAGAATACCTATAATTGAGGTGTGTCCCCTTACCTTAGAGGAAAGAAAGGATGATAATCCGTGTTTGCCGGCAGAAAAAACCTTTTTGTGAAGTCAGCCGTCTTATTGCTGTTGTTTTTATTCTTTGCCTCCGCCGCTTTTGCCGCCCAGGGAGGGGAAAAATCATCTTCCCCAGGAATACCCGGTCAAAAGCCGTTAAGTTTTGTTTCAATTACACTAGTTGACGGCGGCGGCAATGTGCAGGACGCCGCCGACGTACCCACGGAACCGAAATTCAAGCTGGAGTTCGACAAGAACGTGGTCAACAGCACCATCTGGGGGATTAACCAGAATTGCTTCAGCCTGTTCTCCGAAAACGGTGAGAACATCCCCGTTAGCGTGACCAAAGTGGATGACAGCATCGATTTTTCCCAGAGAAACAACGTATTCGTCCAGCCGTCCAGCCCTTTAAGTCCTGGAACATCATATACTTTAAAAGTGTCGCCGGACCTGAAAGCGAAAAATGGCGTTTCCGTCCTCGGAGGGACCACGTCCGGCCAGGGGTTAAACATTTCCTTCAAGACCCAGGGACAGGCGATATCACAGGCGGTAACGAAACCTGTTACGCAGCCTGCGGCACAAACCACAGCCGCCACCCAGCAGCCGGCTTCGCCTGATTCCCAGCCTGCCCTGCCGGGCGAAAAGAACGCCGCACAAGCAAACAGTGAGACCGCGCAACTCCAGGCCAACGCCGGCGGCAATGAGGCAAATACCGGTCAGGAAAACAAGTCGCCGGGAGCGGCGGCAGCCGGGCAGCAGCAAGTTGCCGGGAATACAAGCGGGGAAAGCGCGGCATCCGGGCAGACAGGAAAGCCGGAGAGTCCCGCGCAAGCCGGCATGGGACTGGATTACACCAATTTGCTGACTATCCTGACCGTCGTTTTAATCGCCGGCTGGATAGTGGTGGAATTGTTTGTCAAGAAGAAAAAAAGGAGTTAATTGTAACACCGACTCTAAGATAGCAATAGTTTGTCTTAATCTAAAAATCTTTTGCAATTTTTTTGCAAAAGATTTTTCGTCGACATGGAATGACATATTTCTCATCAGTTGTATGATAAAATAAACCATATTGATTATCATAGTGGTAAATGAAGATTAATTTACCACCGCTAGGGACGAAAATTTAATAATTTTATCCGAGTCTAACCGCCTGTGGCTACGGCTATGGCGGCAGACCTTCAGGGTTTAACTGGAAACGGTTAAGCCTCCCGGTATGGAAAGGATAGGTTTTTTAAGAAGAAAGCTTTGTCTTTTTTATTAACCGGACAAAGCTTTTATTTTTAATTGAAATTATTCTTTTCGTGATGTGTGGATAAAGTGGGTTTAGGCATAAATAAGAGAGCGATTTGTTATGGTAATATAGGATTATATTTCAAAAAGCGGGACTATTGTCCATATTAATTTAAGACCTGATGCTTATTTACAGATTAAGACATTGCAGATAAAATATGTTCAATACTAAGGATTTATCTGTTAATATGACTTAATTATTCATTAAATTAAATAATTTGTATTTTTAAACTTAAATATTTCTTTCCGAGTCAATTAACCTAAAGCGTATAACCATGGTTTTTGGGCCTGCAGGGTGCGCCGGGAAACTAACGTGCCTTCCATTGCGAAAAGGAGAGTTTTTGATCTGGCTTATGATGCCGGGCGAACTTTGTTTTTCGCAAAGCTTGCCCGGCATCATTTTTATATAAGTGACCTTTGGACATACATTAGCGATGGTATTAGGGCCGTAGCGCTATATGCCCTAAGGTTGCCGAAGGCGAATTTGTTGTCACAAATACGTTGCCGGAAGTGATGAGGAAAAAGGTAAAACAAAGGCAATAAAAGGGTAACCGATTGAAAAAAAATATTTTTAGGAGGGAAAAGTTCATGTTTAAAAGCAGGTTTTTCAAAAAGAGCGCCAAAATAGTCTCCCTGTTGGTGGGAGCGACTATGCTGTTCGCTTCATTTGCCCCGGGTGCTTTCGCCCTGAACTACAACGGCAACGGCAGCGGCGCGGGCAACAAGGCGTTTAACTGCAACGGCTACAGTTACACGCAAAGCACCAAAACCTTAAAGATCTTCTTCAGTAAGCAATCAGTTAACACCAATGAATTTGATTCGAGCCAGTTTATAGTTACAAGGCAATATGACAGCTCTAACCCGTCGTTCAGTTACTCCAAGAATTCGGGAAGCGGCTGCAGCGGTATTAGCGACAGCAACCTCAACAAGGGGACGACCGTAACCCTGACCTTTGATAACGCGCTGGCTTTCAACGAGCTTTACGACGTGACGATCAAAGCGGCTACCGTTGCTGACGACAATCTTTTGACCCTGGGCAACTACCGGAACAGGAGCGACTTCACCTTCACTTTCAGGACTCCTTTAAACGTCACTCCTGCAAATGACAATGCTTTCAGTGATAGTGTTGCGCCGGTTGTCACCTACACTGTGGGCACCTCAAACGTGCCTTATGAGCCCAACGTGGGCGTCATTTTTGACCGGCCCGTCAACTCCACCACTGCCGCCACCTTATTAAGTTTAAGTGATCCCAACGGCCTGGTGGCAAACTATAAAAAAGGCGGTACGGCAGTTGTCTATGACGACACTATCGATGCCTACGCCGTTTCAGGTGCCGAGAATTACAAGCCATTTGCCAATACCGCGAACACCTTCTTCTTCTTCCCCGAGACGGTCCAGGGCAATACCAATACCTGCTATAACCGGGATTATTCCGCCGGCACCCACAGCTATACCCTGGACGTGCCGCCTGTCACTGACATAAGCGGCAATTCCTGGACCCATGCCCAAATAACCAACAACCAGCTCAGTTTCAGCTCACTTAGCAACGACCTCCCCGCCTGGTTGGACAACAGGCCCACGGTTGATACTCCAACCAGCACCACGCTGACAGTGCACTGGAACGCCAGCGGCATCACCAATTCTAGCGCAACCGAAGCGTATGACGTCTACTATTCCACCAACCAGTGGACGGGCTTTACGAAACTTAATGTAAGTGACATCACCGGTACCGCTCCTTTCTCATTCGTGGCCGGGGACACTTCGGATAATAGTGCATATGAGCTAAGCCCTCTTACCACTTATTACTTCCGAGTCGTGCCCAAGAATACCACCTACACCCTTGAAGCGGGTTTTTCCGCGGCCGGATCAGGTGCTACGACCTCTTAAAATCAGGTGAAATGAGCTGTTATTCTCAGCCCCGGCCGTCAGACCGGGGTTTTCCTACCTAGACAAATTTTTTTAAGCGGGTAGGAATTTGTTCCACAATGTAGAATATCATGGTATATGTTCATAGAACCAGATCAGTATCATATCATCCGAGTAACCCGCCTGTGGCTATTTGACTTATGACATACTGGTTTATTGCTTTTCAACCAATGTTTACCGGAAACTAACAATTTCATACCACCACCCGAGTCTACCCGCCTGTGGCTATTTGGCACATTATCCTTGGCTTTAAGGGCTATGGCGGCTGACCGATAGGGTATACCTTGAAA
>NZ_MVQM01000021.1:0-4626 GCF_002067195.1 Pelotomaculum sp. PtaB.Bin117
TCTGGCGCGATGGACTTGGGATATGGATGCCGCGGCTACAGGTACCTCATCAAATTCTTTAAAGATATTTCCCAGCGTGTCATTAAATTCCGTTTCAATGAGCGTCTTTACCTCAGAAAAAGGAAACGGCTGCACCGAGTCTTGCAGCTTTTTAAGCTCTTCAATAATATCAGCCGGTAAAATATCCCGTCGTATGCTTAAAATTTGTCCCAGTTTAACAAACGTCGGCCCCAGTTCTTCCAAGGCCATCTTCAGCCTTTTTCCTGCCGAGGCTCCAGCCGTGTCAGGTGCAGTTCCGACGTCTAAAATTTTATTTTTGAACCTTAAAGAATAAGGGAGCCTAAGTCGCTTTACAAACAATCCAAAACCATGTTTTGTAAAAACAGCAATAATTTCTTTATATCTTCTGGCACGAATGCGTCTGTAATTCATCATATCAACTCTATCCCGCGATTCCGCAATATTTAAGCAGGGGGAAAGGAGGCACTCCTATCGTTTCATCACATAGCAAAAGCATATTTAGATTGATTTGCTCTCTTTCCTGAGCCTGCTACTTTTCCGGCACTCTGAACATTTATCCCCTTTACTTGGTGCCCTCGCTTTTGAAAAATCCTTGTTCCCGGAGTACTTGCTGCATTTGTTCTCTGACAATTTCTCTGATTTCATCTTTTGTAACAAGGTCTTCTTTTCTCGCCACATTTACATGATCCAGAGCCTTGGTGACCTCACTCTGAATCAGCTTCTTCAGTTCTTCTCTCTGTTCTTCGCCTCTTTGCATAAGCTCGCTCGCAAACTGTCGGGCGTCTTTTTTGGCCACCTCGCCTCTGCCGACCAGTTCCTCAACCACTTCCTCCACTTTTTCCCGTGAATACAATAAAAACCCTAATCCTAAATTGATTGTCTTTTCAAATGCGTTTGACATAATATACACTCCCTCCTTTAATTTAATAGGCTTTCTGCCAAATTTAAGGATTCAAAGGCGCTGTCCCGGTCGGAACCGAGTATTATTTGAATAGATGTTCCGAGCAAAGCTCCAAGAACTAATTTAGCTACCGTTTGGGGAGAATATCCAAGATATCTTTTATTGATTTTCGTGTAGGTCAATAGGTTTCTTTCAATAATCTCCGTCAGCTCAGTAAATAAGCTGTCCAGTTGTTCTCTAAAAGACGGAATCCATAAAGCCTGTGCTATAAAATCAATAAAAAGTTTCAAAAGTTTTGGTTTATTCCTGATCAGTTCCTTAAAGAACCTCACAAGGGACGCGAGCTTTTCTTTCTCACCCGTGACAGATTCTAAATTTCCTTCTATTTCATGTAAATATTGGAGTGTCATCATATTGATAACTTCAATGAATAATTTTTCTTTATTCTTATAGTAGTATGTCAGTTGGCTTAACGCGACTCCGGCTTCCTCGGCAATATTTCGCATGGATACATTGGCATAGCCTCTTGTAGAAAGACATTCAAAGGCCGTTATAAGAATTTTCTCAGATGGGTTTGTTTTATCAGTCTTTTGTTGCATGTGGCACCCCCAAAATCTTGGTCGTACGTACGTCCTAATTTTATTAAATTATTTTATCAATGTCAAGTAACCTGGCATTGATAATAGCTGTACAGGGAGGAAACGTACCTCTTTTTAATAAAAATTAAACAACTGATTTAAGGTTCGATAAGCCAGTGTAGATTTAAGGAGCTATATGCGGCCTACCATAGAGAAAATGCTAACATATTTAATCAGCGAACACCTGCCATGCCGCCGTATAATTGGAAAAGTACAGCAGGGGATCAACCCTGGTGCCGCCGACATAAACCTCAAAGTGCAGATGCGGACCCGTGGACATTCCCGTGCTGCCCACAAAGCCGATGGTCTGACCTTGTGTCACCGTTTGACCGACACCGACGCTCATTTGGATCATGTGGGCGTAAAGGGTCATGTTGCCGTTGCCGTGGTCGATGATAATATAGTTTCCATAGCCGCCCGCATCGTAAGCTGCGGTTGCGACCGTGCCGTCCGCGGCGGCCAGTACCGCCGTTCCGTATCCCGCCCCGATGTCAATGCCGCTGTGGGTTTTGTAGACGCCCAGGATGGGGTGCAGCCTGGTGCCAAAAAATGAAGTTACATAGTCACTGGCGGCGCTGGGCCAGATATAAAGGCCCTCCGCAATAACCTCCGTTCCGTCCCCCAGGTGTCTCAAACCCGTGATCAGGGCAATAAAATACTGGTCGTATTCGCCGCTCAGAAGCTCATCCAGCACTTCCCTCTGGTCGTCGTTAAAGCGATAGATTTCCGCCTGCTCCTCTGCAGTTCGCTGGGTGATGACGATATGCAGAACGCGTTCGTACCATGTTCCCCCGTCGCTGTCGGTATGCTTCACGGTTTCTATCCAGTGGTCAATTTCCGTCATATCCCAAAACACTTCCCGGATAAGGTCAACACGGGTCTGGTCAATGGTAAAAACATCCATGCCGTCGTCGGTCAGTGCGGTTTTGACGGCGAACACGGCTAGAATGTCTATCCAGATATTGCCCCGGCTGCCTCCGGTGCCGACGTACTGAACATCCATCGTGTCCCAGGTGTTGTCGTTCTTAATGTCCTCTATCCGTTGGTTGTATTCCTCATTCACTTCCTGTATCACCACGGAGACGGGCGTTACCTCCGCATCCTTGTTCTCATCAGAAAAGAGAAGGCCAAAGGGAGACGCGAACAAGGCAGCCACGGCGATAATAATCAGGAACAGGGCAAGGACAGCCCCGCCTGAGCCCACCAGGGCGATCAGGCTCTTGGTCAGCGCGGCGGCGGCTTTGACGGTCAGCTTCATCATATGAATAGTAAACTTGGCGGTGGCCCTTGCCGCCTGCGCTGTCCGTTGCGCCGCTTTTGCGGTGGCCTGCGCGGTTTTGGCGGCGGCTTTAACCGCCACCTGAGAGGTTTTTACACTGGTTTTGGCGGTCTGTCCGACGGTCTTGACTGATTTCCGCGCCGTTTTAATCGTGCCCTTTGCAGTTTCCTTTACCGTTTTACTGCCAGACCGGGCAGATTGCCGGACGGTGCGGCCAGTACCGCCGATTCCGGTTTGGGCGGTGCACCGTGTTGTTTTTTCGCCTAATCTTAACACGGGACTTGTGGTGGTCTGGGCGGTTTTGGTTTCCGCCGCCTGAATTTCTCTGTTTAGGGAAAACTGCGCCTTTGCCCGGCTCTGAACAAACTGCCGTTTTGCCAATTCGTTTGGCTTGGCAAGGGTATATTTTCGTTTTACCTTTTCCTTAGCTTTGAATTGGGTGGCTTTTCGCCGGGCCGATTGCTTTGCATGCTCGGGAGGATTGTACTGTTCAGGTGCTTTTCCAGCCTTGGGCGAGGCAGCTTGCTTTCCTTGTGGGGAAGCGGCGCTTCGGCGCGTTTGGGGACTGCTGGTTTGGGAACGGGAGGTCTGCTCCGCCGTATATCCGTCGGCCGCATCGGCGTGATAGTTGTCCAAAAGGGAATTGCGGCGTTCCTTAATTTTTTGAACCGCCTTTTTGCCCTGACGCCTCATCGTGTGAACAGCTTCATTACCGACCATTTCCACGCTTTCCTTTACCTTATCCTCGGCATACTCCACATAGCTGTCATGTTCCGGCCGCCGCGTCTGCTCGGCCCGCTCCTTGGTACGAATAAAGGCGTTTTTCGCCCTGCGGGTCACATCGAGGCTTTTGTCCAGCACCTTAATGTCCTTGACGGTGGATTTGGTTTTGATTTCTTTCAACGCGCCCACCTCCTTTCAGGATTCACCCGGCTGTCACCACGCCTTTTCGGAAAACCGGGGCGCGGTGCGTTCCAAACTCCGGCAATATTCGGGATAGCGCAGCCGGATGGCTCCAAAAAAATAGGGGGCAAAGCCGCAGTCAAACAGCTCGTATGGTGCGGAAAACCGCTCTTTTCCTTTCTCCGTCCAGCCGTTCCAGAGGTTGAAGGCCAGGCGGCACAGGCGGCGGGTTCCGCCTGTCTGCCACGGAGCCGCAAGGCCCTCCGGCCTGATGCCGTCCTCCTTGAAATCAAAAAGGCTGTAGATGTTCCGTCTTGTTTCCGCGCAGATACCCATTGCATAAAAAAACGCCTGGTGATAGGCGTCGTCATTGCGGGTTTTGGCGAGCATTTGATGGAAAAAAGCCTTGTGTTCCCTGTCTGCGAACCGGATGGCTTCCATTGTGTTTTCCTCCTTCAAAGTAAATGAACGGCTGTCTAAAAATTACGGTCAGCCGTTGGTGCTTGGCAGCTTGATTCAGCCTTGCGCCTGTTCGCCTGGTTTCGTCGTCATCAGGTTGTAGAGCTTGGTGTTGCGCGGGAATTGGTCGGTGAAGGGCACCAGGGAGCTGCCCACCTTAATCAGTCCATTGCCCGCGTCCACGTTGGTGATATAGCTTAATTGCAGATCGGAGATGTTCAGGAGCTTAGCCAGCTCCATCCTGTCCGTAGAAGCCTGGTTGAGCATGACAATGAATTCGCTGTTGGCCAGCATGGTCCGGGCCGTATGGCTCTGCAAAAGATCGTCCACGTTTTGGGTGATCCCCGTGCAAAAAGCGCCGTACTTCCTGACGCGCTTCCAGAGGGTGAACAGGAAATTGGCGCTGTACTCATGCTGAAAGAGCA
>NZ_MVQM01000022.1:0-5132 GCF_002067195.1 Pelotomaculum sp. PtaB.Bin117
CTGGCATGCCAGAATTTCCAGTTGCTTTATTCCAGATTTAATGATTCCTCCCATCTAATGCCGAGAGCCTATTAAGGGGACCTTTCCTAATTGGGGAATTCCATCGGGTACATTCCTCATCAATATAGGAATACTCAATATAGAGGTGTGTCCCCATCTACTAATATTAACGATTAAGTTATACTAAATGCTACATGAAAATCCTGGTAAATGGGGGTCAGGCTTTACTTTGTGCAATTCTAGAATTGCACAAAGTAAAGCCTGACCCTTAGCCGGTTCGTTCAGCCCACCGTTGGCTTCCATAATATTATAGGCTCCTTTGATAGTTACCGGCACAATGGGTACCCTCCGCCTAAAGGTACCCCCGCCTAAGTAGCAAGTTTGAAACTACCAAACTTAAATACACCTAATTGATCTCCGCAGCTTCTAGTACCTTCAGGGGAAATTACCTAAGAATAACCATGAGGACTAAATGTAGTTGAAAGGCCTTTCTAATAATGATAGCTCATTCCCACAATAATGCCCTCAGCTGTCCAATGTCAAGGGCTGACCCCAATAGACTCAAGAATCTCGACAAACCCCTGCGTACCGTCCACGCGTATCTTTTGGCCATCCTGGATTTTGCGAGTCGCGTTATCCACCCCTACTACCGCGGGGATACCGTATTCCCGGGCCACAACCGCGCCGTGGGTCATCAGGCCGCCGACTTCCGTGACCAGGCCAGCCGCAAGCGGGAATAACGGCGTCCAGGCCGGATCGGTATAGGGCGCCACCAATATATCTCCTTTATCCATTTTAGCTTCTGCCAGCTTCAACACGACCCGGGCGCGGCCTTCTACCGTTCCGGCCGACACCGGGCTGCCGGCCAGCGCGTTTGGCGGAACGTGGACACCAGGCTTGGCGGTAATGATTTCTCCTTCGCTGGTTATGGCGCGGGGCGGTGTCAACTGCTGATCACGCTGGAATTTTTCCTTGCGCATGGCGATAATATCATGGTTTACACGCCGTGTTTCAATTATGTCTTTGATTTCCTGCAAGGAGAACCAAAAGATATCATCCGGACGCTCCAGAATTCCGCCCGCGGCCAGTGTGTCCGCCTCCTGTAAAATTGCCTGTTTGATTATATCGAAATTTTGCACGATGAAATATTTCGGATGTTCCCTCATCCCGATCAACGAACGGTGAACCTTGATTAAACGCCGCATGATCCTTGCCTTAAGAGAGCCCATGGACTTTTGACGCAGGCGCTCCAGCAACCTGCGGGCGCCGATTTCGGCCTCCTCCTTGCCGGCCTGGAAATCGAGGCGGTGCCGCCCGGGTCTGACCCCTCCAATGTGACTCAAAATAGCGGGAACCAGCTGGGTCGGGGCCTCACGCCAGCGCGGCCGGGTCAAGTCGATTTCCCCCGTCCCCCGCATCCCGTATCGCTCAAAGTAATTCAAGAAAACAGGCAGAACATCTTCACCGCCGGGAACAGACCTCAAGTCCTCCCAAAAGGTCTTATCCGCCGCGTGCTCCAGGTATTCAATCACTGCCGGGTGATTGCGCACGGCGTCGGCAACATCCCCCAGCGCCAACCCCATTTCGGTTGTCACATTACCCGGCGGGGATTTACTGATACTGCCCAACTCGGCCGTGTCCCCCAGCCACTTTTTGGACAGGCTCTCGATTAGCTTGTAAGTGCCTATCGCCGCGGGGAAATATTGAACTATCCTCATAAAAATCATTGACAACATGCCGTGCAATATTTCCTGAATCATTGCAATTCTATCCGAGCCTGACACTTCCTGCAGTCTTTTTCTGTTTTCCCTGACTTGCTTGTCGATAAACTGGTTCAACTGAGCAATGGCATGTTTATTATCACGGTACAAGATATTTTTCAGGACGTTGAAAGCCGTCGGGAAAGCCTTTATAACCAGGGCGAATTCCAATCTTTTGCCCGGCTGTTCATTTGCCTGGAATTCCTCTCTATCCATGAAGTCCTGTACCGCCCGGCTGATTAATTCATCAATATTAAGCAATATTACAGGCAGCAGTTTTCTCAACTGTGGATATTCAAGCAACCGGGTGACAACGTCGGAATACAATCTGCCGCCCGCTTCCACCAGAAGATCGCTCTCCGCCCGCGGCGAGCTTTTGCCCAGCGGCAGAAAAGTCCTCAACACCGATATGCCAAGGGGCTTTATGACCTCGGTCATCATTTGCACGTGACCGAACGACACGAAAAGGTGAAGCTGCTCATCGGCGACTGCGGGAACGGGATAAAGGGTTGTAATAGGCCGGCTCTGCACAATGAATATTTCGTTGTCAGCGAGGCACCACTCTATATCCTGCGGGCTGCCGAAGTGTTTTTCAATGCTTCGCCCCATCCGGGCCAGCCTGACCGCGTCTTCGTCCGGCAAAGCCTGGGTTGTTTGCCTCTCTTCCGCAATTTCCACTTTGGCCGTGCCGCCCTCGGGTTTGGCATAAATAGCGATCTCTTTCCCGGCAATTTGCTTATTGATCAATTTATCTGCTTTTACTTGGTATAAATCGGCGGAAACAATGCCTGAAACCAATGCTTCGCCCAAACCGAAACTCGCGTCGATGGACACGATCTTCCGGTTGCCGCTTACCGGATCGGCCGTAAACATGATCCCCGACACTTCGGGAAAGACCATCCGCTGCACGACAACGGAAAGCAATACTTTATCATGGGCAAAACCATTCTTCCGGCGATAAGCGATAGCCCGGTCGGTAAACAAGGACGCCCAGCATTTCCGGACGCAGTCAAGGATGTTATGCTCGCCTTTAATATTCAAGAAAGTGTCCTGCTGCCCGGCGAACGACGCTCCCGGCAGATCTTCCGCAGTCGCGCTGGAGCGAATGGCGTAAGCGTATTGACTGCCGGTCATACGCCAGGCCCGGCCGATTTCCTGTCGGATGGCAACAGGAATGTCCAGGTTTTCCAGGTGGGCGCGCAGGCGTTCTCCTGCTGCCTTTAGCTCTTCAAAGGATTCAATATCGATTAATTCCAAGGCTTTAAGCAACTCGGCAAACTCCTTGCTCTTATGCACGAAATCCTGGTAAGCCCTCGTGCTAACGCAAAAACCCGCCGGCACGGCAATCCCGGGAATATGGCACAACTCACCCAGATTTGCTCCTTTGCCCCCTACCCTAGCCAGACTGGATCTATTTATTTCGTTGAAATATAACACGTACTCACTCATGTCAGATACCCCTTTGCTTAATTCAAAACACCGCTTTTATTTTCAATATATTACGTTTTGCATTTTTCCGCACCACAGTGCCGCCTTTCTTTATAAAGGTTAACGCTGATGATAAAAGTCCAAGATAATCAATCAATTCTTTTAGTGTTTCCAGAAATTTTGCGTTCATTAAATTAACGATCTGATTTCCCCTAGCTGTCGGTTTAAACGATGACAACGTATCGCCGAACCCGCCAAACGTTCCACATAACGCTCTCCTCCAGGGAGCTTATCATATGCGTGACGCCGGCCGGAGTAATTTGCGCCGTGTGCGGGGGACTACCTTAGCTTTCATATCGCTAATAACAGGCGATAATAAAGTAAAAAAGCCGGTTTCCCAGCGTTTACATGGAAACCGGCCTTATGCAAAACTTTACCCATCTTTTATCGTTCTTGCCTGGCTGCAAAACGAGGGTTTTGCTCACTTGCCCGTCCCAGCGACAATACCGTCTACAATCAGGAACTTTCCGGGCCTGATTATAATCTTATTAACTGCTCGCTGAAAGAGAAGCGGACAAATCCTTACCTTTTATACTCAGACCGAACAACCCGGCCAGGAGAGGCAGCCAGATGAGCATGTGGATAGTGTAAACAATGCCTACGTGCTCCGCCAACAGCCCCACCAGGCCGACCCCCAGGCCACCCATACCGATACCGAAGCCAAGTATCAGTCCCGCCGCCATGGCGGCGTTTTTACTGATGACTTCCTGGGTAACCACGATTGTCACCGAAAAAGACGCCAGCAGGCAGGCGCCGGCCAAGGCCAGGAACAGATAACTGATCGGGCCGCTTGCCCCGAGGAATAAGTAAAACAACGGGCTGGCCGTGACCAGGGACCCGACAATGACGGCCTTCCTACCGATAAGATCGGAGAGATATCCGCCTACCAGGCCTCCCACTGCTCCTGAGAACAACATCAGAAACAGAAGACGGCTGCCGGCCAGGAGAGAAATATTCTCATGCTGAAGATAAAGGGGGAGGAACGATACCAGGCCGAAGTAAGCCAGGGAACGACAGGTAACCACCAGCATGACTTTGGTCAACTCGGCCCAAGCGGCGCGAAGAACCGGCCACAGCGGGGGCGGAGCAGCCTTTGCGCCTGCCGGTACGCTGGGCGCGGTGAACCAGAGCAGGACAGCCACCAGCACTCCGGGCAGGGCAAATAGCGGAGTCAGCTTTAAACCGTACATCTGAGTAAAGGGAACCACCATCAGCGGAGTCAGTGCCCACCCGATGTTTCCGGCCGCCATAAAAACAGCCTGATAAAAACCTTTTCTATCTCCGCTTACTGCGGCGACCATAGCCGAGGCCTGCGGGTGAAACGCCGCCGTGCCCAGGCCGGCCAGAGTCACGGTGAGCACCAGGAGCGGATAGTTTTGCAGCACGCCCACCAAGCTGATCAGCACGGCCATCCAAAGTGTGCCCGCATAAACCATCCAGCGCTGATTTTTCTGGTCCACCAGGTAGCCGGAAAACGGCTGAAGTAATGAAGAAGTAACCGTAAAGGCGGAAACAAGAAAAGCCCCCCGGCTTATTCCAAGTCCGGCGGCCACCATGAAAGGCAACAATGTTTGAATGTAGTTCATGTACCAGTCGTTAAAAAGGTGAGCCGCGGCGATAGCTAGTATCTTCCCCTTGCCGGGCGGCTTAGCTGTCAATATAATCATTCCCTCGCAATACACATACACATAAAGCTACATTATTATAATAACAACCTTTTAATTAGGTCAAGGGGGGGGGTATAAATACCGTTTTAAGCAATTAAAATTACATTATAGAATAATTAACAATATTTAGTAACAACCCCGAACCGTATTGAATATTATTTACTATAAATAAAGAGCCGGTAAATAATGCAAAGCCTTGACAATACTATATTTACTG